>JBEEJS010000190.1:0-3721 GCA_041169025.1 Candidatus Parcubacteria bacterium | reverse complement strand
AGATGTGGATTGCGCCGTTTAAGGCGCGCCACTGGGGGGTATGGTAAGCGAGGGCGCTGGAAAAAGCAAGAGCCCGGCCAGTGGATTCGCCATGATGGGCCTCGGCGGACGTCGGAAGCGCTCATCCGCAGGAAACCCGTTCCTGGTGGAAATCGGTCCCAATTAAGGCGATTCCCGCTCCTGCGGCTCCCCCTCTTGCCAAACCTGCCCCATGGTGCTACTCTCCGCACATTGCCCACGCATCTATCATATGAAAAAGGACACTCATCCGACGTATTTCCCCGATGCCAAGGTCGTTTGCGCCTGTGGTAACGAGTTCACCGTGGGCTCCACGGTGAAGGAGCTGCAGATCGAACTCTGCTCCAACTGCCACCCGTTCTACACGGGCAAGCAGAAGCTTGTGGACACCGCTCGCCGCGTGGAAAAGTTCCAGGAGCGCGACACCAAGAAGGCCGCCGGCACCGTTACCTCGGCCGCCGCCAAGAAAGCCAAGGAAGCCGCGCGCAAGGCCAAGAAGGCCGCGAAGTAGCGAGGCATGATAAAGTGATGGGTGTTGGCGCCGGGCCTGCTCATCACTTTTTGTTTAGGAACATATGGACACTACCGCCCTGGTCAACGCCAAACGGAAACGGAGCCTCGAAATCGAGGCTCTCCTTGGCGATCCAGCCACGTTTTCCGATACGCGGAAACTGAAGGCGTTGAATCAGGAGTACGCGGACATCAAGGAATGCATCGACATTTCCGATCGGTACGACGGCGTGCTGCATGCGCTCCGCGAGGCGGAGAAGGCCGCCGCCGAAGAGACCGATCCCGAGATGAAGGAGATGGCACGCGAGGAAGTCCTGCGGCTCACGCCGGAGGAAGAAGCCGTGCGCACCGATCTGGAATCCGCGCTCGTGCCGCCGGAACCCATGGACAGCAAGAACTGCTTCATCGAAATCCGCGCCGGCGCCGGCGGCGACGAGGCGTCGCTCTTCGCGTCGCAGCTGCTGCGCATGTACACGCGCTTCGCCGAGCGCCGCGGCTGGAAGACCAAGTTGTCCTCCGTCTCCAAGACGGACCTGGGCGGCATCAAGGAAGCGATCTTCCTTCTTGAAGGCGTGAACGCGTACCGCGATCTCAAGTACGAGAGCGGCGTGCACCGCGTGCAGCGCGTCCCGGCCACGGAGAAACAGGGGCGCATCCATACGTCCACCGCTTCCGTAGCGGCCATGCCCGAAATGGAAGACATCGATATCAAGATCGAAGCAAAGGATTTGCGCATCGATACGTTTTTGGCGGGCGGCCACGGCGGACAGGGCGTGCAGACCACGTACTCCGCGGTCCGCATCACCTACCTGCCGACGGGCATGATCGTGCAATGCCAGGACGAGCGCTCGCAGACGCAGAACAAGGAGACGGCCATGGGCATTTTGCGCTCGCGCCTGTACGCAATAGAGGAAGAGAAGCGCCGCGCGTCGGAGAAGGCGCTTCGCGGCGCGCAGGTCGGCACCGGAGACCGCTCCGAGAAGATCCGCACCTACAACTTCCCCCAGGACCGCATCACCGACCACCGCATCAAGAAGTCCTGGCACAACATGCCGGACGTGCTGGATGGCGATATCGATGACATCATCAAGTCGGTGCGTTCCGCCGCGATTTCCGGACGAGTCGGCAACGCCACGGACGACGAAGACGAGGAATAACCTTTTGCGCGTCCGCGACCGGACGCGAGAACCGCGGCGCGATGCCGCCGAACGCATATGCAGGCGATCATCATGGCCGCGGGTCTCGGGACCCGCATGCGCCCGCTCACGGATGCCACGCCCAAGCCGATGCTGCACGTGAACGGCAGGCCGATTCTCGAACGGACCATATCGCTGCTCCCGCCGGAGGTGACCGAGGTCATCCTGGTGGTGGGATATTTGCAGGACCGCATCCGAGCGCATTTCGGCGCGTCGTGGGGCGGCAAAGCCATCCGCTACGTGGAGCAAAACGAGTTGCGCGGCTCCGCGCACGCAGTGCACCTGTGCCGGCCGCACATTCAGGACCGCTTCGTCGTGCTCAACGGCGACGATCTGTACGCGCCGGAAGACGTCGCCGCGACCGCCGCGCACCGCCTGGCCGTACTGGGCATGCAGGTGGATGACGGCGGACGCTTCGGCATGCTGGAGACGGACGCGGACGGACACCTGACGCGCATCGCGCCGGACGGTTCGGTTGACGGGCGCGCCACGGTGAACATCGGCGTGTACGCGCTCGACAAGCGCTTCTTCGACTATCCCATGGTGCCGGTGAAAAGCGGCAAGGAGTTCGGTTTGCCGCAGACCATAGGAAGCATGGCACCGGAGCACGCCATAAAAGTGACGCAGGCGCGGTTTTGGATGCCCATAGGGTATCCGGAGGATATCGCGCGGGCGGAGGCGGCGCTGGCCGCGCAGACCGCTGACACGCGCGGCATATGAACGTCAGGGATGCGCTTCGCGAAGGCGCCGCCACGCTGAAAAAGCATCGCTGCGCCGGCACGCGCCCGGACCGCGAAACGGAGGAACTATTGGCATGGGCCGCGGGAGTGTCCCGCGAGTCGTTGTTCGCGCATCCGGAACGCGCGTTGAAAGCCGCGGAGACGCGACGGTTCCGCGCCGCGCTCGCCGCCCGCGTGAAGCATGTGCCGGTGGAATACCTGGTGGGACGCGCACCGTTCATGGGCCGCGATTTCCGCGTCACGAAAGCCACGCTCATCCCCCGCCCTGCCACGGAGACCATGGTCGGTGCGGCGATCGTGGAAGCGCGACGGCTGCGCGCCACTTCCCTGACGGATGTCGGTACCGGTTCGGGCGCCATCGCCATCACGCTGGCCGCGGCATTCCCTGACGCGCGTGTCCTGGCCACGGATATCTCCCCTGCCGCGCTGAACGTGGCGCGCGCGAATGCCGCCGCGCACGGCGTATCCGAGCGCGTGACGTTCTTGCGCGCCGACCTCCTGCCGGAACCGCTACCCGCGTCGGATGCGGCCACGGTGATCGTCGCCAACCTGCCGTACGTGCCTTCCGCATCCAAGGCGCGCCTTTCGCCGGACGTCACGCGGCATGAACCGGCGTCGGCGCTTTTCGGCGGCAAGGACGGGCTGTCGCCAAGCAAACGCCTCCTGGACCGTTTGGCCGCAGCGAAGTTTTCTGGCCCGGTCACGTTGTTTTTGGAAATACTCCCCTCGCAATGCCGGGCCATGGAACGCTACGCAGCCAAACGCCTGCCAGGATGGCGGATCGAACGGGTCATGAACGAACAGGGTGTCGCGTCGGGACTGGCGCTGTTCAGCGACGCGCCAGCGAAGACGGCCTGATGCAGGGCCTTGATTTCCCCCGCCAAACGCGCTAGGGTGCGCCAAGCCTTCGTGCACGCCGCCAACGACGGACGGGACGACGAGGGAAGGAGCATACGACATGAGCCCCACCGGATACGAACGTTTCAGCCTCAAGGAACTCTTCTGCGCTGCCTCCGTCGCCGCGGAAAGCGTCCTGCTCCGCGTCAACGTGCCGCACCGCTGGTCGCTCACCGTCGACGACGTGAGCACTGGCCTGCTGCCGCCACGCGGGCAAGCCAGGCGCGACGCGCAACAAGGCGTCGCCACGCCGACGCTGCCGCTGCATTCCACGCGCATCGATCTCAAGGTGCGCGATCCGCTGACCGGAGAACGCCTTGATGCCTGCGTCGTCATCGATCTGAAGCGGCTGCGCATCGA
>JBEEJS010000189.1:0-4633 GCA_041169025.1 Candidatus Parcubacteria bacterium | reverse complement strand
ATCAGTGCGACGAACGCGCCCATGACGACGATGAACGGCCAGAGCATCATGCCGGCGCCGCCCAGGTCCATGGACATGGATGAAGCAAAAACACCGTATCCGATGCAGAAGAACGTCGCGGCATAGAGGGAGTTGGCGAGCAGCGTCGGAAGCAGGAACCGCCGCGACGCCACGGCCGAACGATAGGCGAACTTCGCGAGCAGGGTCTGCAGCGCTGTGAGTATGAGGCCCAGGCAGACCGCGACAACCAGCGTTGCGGCGATGCCCGAGCCGTATGCAACGAGTTGCTCCACGCCATGACTGACATGCCAGTCAGCGAACCGTCCCGCGAAGAACCGTGCCACCGTGGCGATCTCATCATTTGGCAAGGGTCCCGGAGCCGGGGGCAGGAACATGGAAGCCGCCATGTTCGCCGACAGCCAGAAAGCGGCAAAGACGCCCATGGCCATGATCGGCGTACCGAATACGGACACGACGCCCATGCAGAACACCATGACGAGTGCGGGAACCGGAATTGAGACGTTGGCGCGATTGGTCACTGCTGCCTCCGAGGTTGAACGTCCTGCACCGCGCGAGGAACGTACGATTTCCACCCTATGCGGTGGCATCGCTAAGGTCAACGTTGGATAGGCAAGGAAGACCTCGAACCGCGATATGCACGGGCCCTGCCGCGCTCATGTATTGACCGTACCTCCCCCGCCTGGTACGGTAACCCCAGTTTTGCAGAGGAATCACCCTTATTGCTGATATGAAAACGTATCTCAACATAGCGCAAATCGCTGTTACGGTACTCCTGGTGACGTCCGTTCTCTTGCAGTCCCGCGGCACCGGCCTCGGCGCGGTGTACGGCGGCGAAGGCAACGTCTACCGCACCAAGCGCGGCGTGGAGAAGGGCCTGTTCATCGCCACCATCGTCCTCGCAGTGGCGTTCCTCGGCCTGGCGCTCGCCACGGTCCTCATCCCCGCCTAAGCAGGGATTTACGCCGCCGGTCCCAACCCGTCTCGACGCGAGATGAGGAACGGGAGCCGCCGGAAATCGTGTGCCCGACTTTTTCGCACGTTTGAAATCGCGGATGACGGACCCGAAGAACGGGCCGCAGGACCAGCACGCTTCTTTTGATAGGCGTTTGGTCATGCAACTGTCCGGCAAACGCATGCCGAACCGCGACCAGTGGAAGCATCTGCCGAAATACCTTTCGCTCAAGGAAAAATTCGTCTCCCGTTTGCTGATCGCGGCCATCGTGATCAGTCTTGGGGCTATCGGTTTCAAATTCGCGAACGACAACATGGTGACGGTCCCCGCTGACGGCGGTGACTATGTTGAGGCGTCCGTCGGCAACCCGCGGTACATCAATCCGGTGCTCGCCTCTTCGAACGACGCGGACAACGACCTGGTGAAGCTCGTCTTCACCGGCCTGATGCGCACCGATGCCAAAGGCGATCTGCAGCCTGATCTGGCGGAGAAGTACGACGTTTCCGCGGACGGCACCACCTACACCTTCACCCTCCGCAAGGGCATCCTTTGGCATGACGGAAAGCCGTTCACTTCCAAGGACTTGGTCTCCACGGTGAACGACATCCGCGACCCCGCATGGAAGAGCCCGCTCGCCTCAGAGTTCAAGAACGTGACGGTCACCGCACCCGACGATCGGACGGTGGTCTTCACCCTGCACGAACCCTTCGCGCCGTTCCTCTCCATGCTGACGTTCGGCGTGCTGCCGGACCACCTCTGGAGCCAGATCAAGCCGGACGCCGCGTCGCGCGCCGAACTGAACATCAAGCCGGTCGGCACGGGCCCGTTCAAGTTCAAGAGCTACGACAAGGACAAGAAAGGCATCATCCACACCTACACGCTGGAGCGCAACGCCGCGTTCTACGCCGTGCAGCCGCACCTGAACACCATTTCCTTCCGATTCTACGACGATTTCGCCACGGCGCACGACGCGCTCCTCAAGCGCAAGGCCGACGGCATCAGCTACCTGCCGCTCGACTATCGCGACACCGTGGAGAAGGTGCGCAGCCTGCGCGCCATCACGCTGCACCTCCCGCAATACACCGCCGTCTTCCTCAACGAGAAGCGCAACGCCATCCTTGGCGACAAGAGCGTGCGCCAGGCGCTCTCCATGGCCGTGGACCGCGAGGCCGTGCGCACCGCCGCGCTCCAGACCGACGGCGTACTCGTGAACAGCCCCATCCTGGAAGGCTTCGTGGGATATGACGACCAGCGCGCCGCACCCGCACATGACCTGGTGGCTGCGGGAAAACTGCTCGATGCCGCCGGTTGGGTGAAGGCCGATGACGGCACGCGCGCCAAGAAGGGCGTCGACAACAAGAAGAAGCCAACGCTCCTGCCGCTGGAGATCGCGCTCACCACCGTGGACGCCAAGGAATACCAGGCCGCAGCCGCCATCGTGAAGCAGGGCTGGGAGCAGCTGGGCGTGAAGGTGGACTTGGACGTCGTGCCGGCGTCTTCCATCCAGAAGGACAAGATCCGTCCGCGCGACTACGACGCGCTCCTGTACGGCGAGATCATCGGTTCCGATCCCGACCCGTATCCGTTCTGGCATTCCTCGCAAGCGGATGAGAACGGCCTGAACCTCTCCATGTTCAACAACCGCCGCGCCGACGAACTGCTGGAGAAGGCGCGCACCGCCACCAGCGACGACGCGCGTGTGAAGATGTACGGCGAGTTCCAGGATCTCCTGCTCGCCGACAACGCCGCCATCTTCCTCTACTCCCCCACGTACACCTACGCGGTGAGCAAGAAGATCAAGGGCCTCGACGAGGGCATGATCTACTCCCCCGCGGACCGGTTCGCCGAAGCGGCGACGTGGTACGTGAATACGGGACGGGCGTGGAAATAAGAACAAGGCGCACCTGGGAAAACACCGGGTGCGCCTTTTTTCCGCTCAATCCCCACCCGTGGACAGTTATTCCCAATCGTGCTAAGGTACCCCCCGATAGAGTCTGCGCGCGGTCGTGGCGAAACGGCAGACGCACTAGCTTCAGGAGCTAGCGGGGGCAACCCCATGAGGGTTCAAGTCCCTCCGACCGCACCACACTATCCATCGGAAGCGGCAAACCGCGACGAAGCGAACGGCGGCCTTAAACGGCGCGATTCGCCTCCTCACGACTTTCCACTTCCCCTTCCTTCGTACTGCGGTGTAGCGTCTGACCTCGGAAGAGGCATCTTGCTGGAAAAGCTTATTTTTTGACCGTTCCCCTCTGGGTACGGCATCTCGCGCGTCCGTTACCGCGAACGCGCGCACTAACCACCCATATGACCGACCAGAAACCCACCACGTCGGCTCCCGCCCCGAAACCGGCGGCCGCAGCCCCTCATTCCGCTCCCCGCCCGCCCGCGCCCTCCCATGGAGGCCACGGCGGCTCCCGCGGAGGCGATCGCGGCCACGGCGGCGGACGCTCCCGCGGCGGCTTCAACCCCGGCCGCACCGAGCAATCCCACCGCGAACCGGCCATGAACGCCCGCCCCTCCAACCGCAACGCGCCCGTCGCCATCCAAGCCAAGCAGACCGCGCCCCCGGGCACGCCCCCGCTCAAGGTGTACGCGCTCGGCGGTCTCGAGGAGATCGGCCGCAACTGCACCGTGTTCGAATGCGGCGAGGACATCGTCATCATCGACATGGGCATGATGTTCCCGGAGGAAGGCATGCCGGGCATCGACTACATCATCCCGAACATCGCCACCTTCAAGGGTCGCGAGAAGAACATCCGCGGCATGGTGGTGACGCACGGCCACATGGACCACATCGGCGCCATCCCGCTGGTCATCTCCCGCCTGGGCTTCCCCACGATTTTCACCGCTCCCCTGACCGCGGGCATCATCCGCAAGCGCCAGGAGGAATTCGGCAACGAGCAGCAGCTCAACATCCAGCTGATCGACGCCAACTCCAAGGTGCAGATGGGCAAGCACTTCTCGTTCGAGCCGTTCCACGTCAACCACAACATCTCCGACGCGTTCGGCGTGGCGCTGCACACCCCGTACGGCACCATCCTGTACACCGGTGACTTCAAGTTCGACTTCACCCCCGTGAACGACGAACCGGCGGACCTCACCCACATCGCTTCCTTCGGCATCGCGGGCAACGTGCTGGCACTCATGAGCGACTCCACCAACGCGGAATCGCCGGGCCACCAGATGTCCGAGAAGAAGGTGTCGGATGAGATGGAGAAGATCTTCCAGAACCACCAAGGACGCCTCATCATCGGCACGTTCTCGTCGCTGCTCACGCGCGTCCAGCAGATCATCTGGCTGTGCGAAAAGTACGGCAAGCGCCTGCTGATCGAAGGCCGCTCCATGAACAACAACGTGGAACTGGCGCACTCCATGGGCTACATGCACTTCAAACCCGGCGTCCTCGTGGAGGACAACGAGGTGGCGCATGTCCCCAAGGAGAAGCTGGTGGTGGTCTGCACCGGCGCACAGGGCGAAAAGAACGCCGTGCTGATGCGCATCGCCACCAACGAGCACCGCTCGCTCAAGATCGAAGAGGGCGACGGCGTGCTGTTCTCCTCGTCCGTCATCCCGGGCAACGAACGCACCGTGCAGTCCCTCAAGGACACGCTGGTCCGCCAGGGCGCCAAGGTCTACCACTACGCCAACCTGGACGTC
>JBEEJS010000188.1:0-16369 GCA_041169025.1 Candidatus Parcubacteria bacterium | reverse complement strand
ATGAGGAGCTCGTGAGCGTGAGGTCGGTCAGGTTAGTGACGCCGGATACGCCAACGGCGCCGCTGTGGTTGACATCGACCTGATTGAACGTGAAGGCGGCGGTAGGCACGTTCAACGTGGCACCGTTATTCACCGTGATGGAGCCGCGGTTCGTCGCACTACCCGTCAGTGCCGTCGCGAACGTGAGGCTCGACGTGTTTGGGATGACGTACTTGGCGGAATTCTTGACGGTCAGGTTATCGTACGTCTCATTCGTGGCGGCGAGCTGCGTGGTGTTCGCGGCGCTGGTAAGGCTGTTGTTATCAATGATGAGATCGCCGTTCGTCGCGGCCGCCGCCTTCCGGTAAATCGTTCCAGCGCCACCGCGGGTGCCGGCGCCCGCCACCGTTCCGCCGAACGCCTGTACCGTCCAGGTGGAGGAGTCCGTGGTGTAGTACAGCGCGACGCGTCCGCCACCGCCTCCGCCGCCGTTGCCGGCGTTGGATGCGCTGCTTGACGTCACGGTACCGTTGCCGGTGAACGTGTTCGCAGCCAGCCACACCGAACCGCCGGAACCGCATCCGCCAGGGTTACCGTTGCAGCCAGTACCGCCATTGGAACTGACCGTGCCGTTCACCGTCAGGGTGCCCGAAGCCGAGAGTTTTATCGCACCACCGCCTTTGGTGGACGTGCCGTTGCTGGTGGTTCCTGCGCCGGAACCGAGATCGATCGGCGCAGTAACGGAACCGTAGGTCGTGCCGCCGGTGCTTGCCGCGTTATCGCCGCCGTTGCCGCCATAACCGCCGCCTGCTCCAGACAATGCGACGCCGGCACCCGTTCCTGAACCCACGCTGTAACCAAGACCCACGGCGGTAACGCTGCCGCCGGATTGGATGTCGATGGTCGTGGCGGAAATATCGATTACGTTCGCGCGCGTGGTGGTATTCGCCGTGTGCGTGAGCGTACCACCCGACTGCACCGTGAGCGTGCCAAGCGCGATCGTGGCAGTCCCCTGCTCCGTGAGCGTCGAACCGCTGCCGACCGTCCATGACGTGAGCGATCCGGAATCAAACGTGGCGGTGGCCGTGTTGAACGCGTATGAACTGCTGGTCAACGTGAGATCGGTAAGGTTGGTACCCCCCAGCGACGCCGATGGCTCCGTTGTGCGTGATGTTCACTTGGTTGAGCGTGAAGGCCGCCGTCGGGAGGTTAAGCGTGCCACCGTTGTTTACGGTGATCGTGCCACGGTTCGATGCGCTCCCGGTGAACGAAGAAATCAGCGAGAGCGAAGACGTGTTCGGGATGACGTATGAAGCGAGGTTCTTCACCGTCACGTTGTCATACGTTTCATTCGTGGCGGCGAGCTGCGTGGTATTCGCGGCGCTGGCAAGGCTGTTGTTATCAACAATGAGATCGCCGTTCGTCGCGGCGGCGGCCTTGCGATAAATCGTGCCCGCCCCTCCGCGAGTTCCAGAACCGGCCACAGTTCCGCCAAAAGCCTGGACCGTCCAGGTGGAGGAGTCCGTAGTGTAGTAGAGCGCGATGCGGCCGCCAGCACCTCCGCCGCCATTGCCGGAATTCGTCCCACTGTTGGTCGTCACGGTTCCTGCGCCCGCAATAGTCCCCGCGTCAATCCAAATGGAACCACCGGCGCCGCAGCCGCCAGGGTTGCCGTTGCAGCCTCCACTGTTCGCGCTCACCGTACCGGCGATGGTGACTGTGCCGGTGGAGACGAGCTTGATGGCGCCTCCACCTGCCGAAGACGTGCCATTACTCGTAGTACCTCCACCTGAGCCACGGTCCACGGGAGCGGTGACTGAATCATATGGCACGCCGCCGGAATTCGCTGAGTTGTCACCTCCGTAACCACCGTGACCACCTCCCGCCCCTGACGTGGCCACACCCGCACCTGGACCGGTACCAATGGCATAACCGGTACCATTCGCGCTGATCGTACCGTTCACCGTGATATTGTCGGCGATAATGATGACCTGGCCACTGCCCACATTTGAGGCAGCGGTCACGGTAACACCACTATTGATGGTGAGCGTTCCCGTAAACGTGTATGTCCCTGCGTCAAAGATGCAGCTCGAAATGATCGTGACATCCGTACCAGAGGTGGGACAGGTAGTGGCTTGAGCGTAAAAAAATGGGTACAGGATGGCCGTAATCGCCAAAATTCCTGTTATTTTAGAGAAAAAATAGCGAATTGCGCGGTTGAAATGATGATTTGCCGCCTTGATTCCCCGGGAAATCCATCCACAACCTGAGGATAAATTAAAAAACCGTCCACAGCTCGTGGGAAGGTTGGTTAAAAAAAGCATTAAGTTGACCTTTTTTTTCGCACTCATCGTTTTTTGTGTTGGTCTTTTCCGCCTTTGCGCTAACTATAGCAGATTTTCAGACTTTCTCCAAGATGAATTATCCACATATTTATCCACAACTGCGTAATTTTGCAGGGTTAGCTCGCTATTCTTCTTTCGGCATGCCAAAATAAGTCCATCGAGTGGTCACTTGTCACCGGCGGTACCGAAGTCGGCATTGTTCGTCTGACGACACCCCAAGAAACCCATAGTCACCTATCCCCCTCCTATGCTCATCGGTGCCCATGTCTCCGCATCCGGCGGTCTCTGGAACGGTCCAGAGAATGCAGCTGCACTCGGACTGGAAACGTTCCAGTTCTTTTCCCGGCCTCCGCAGGGAGGTCGCGTCGGACCCATCACGCCGGAGACCGCAAAGAAATTCCGGACGTCGTGCGATACGCATGGTTTTGAAAAATACTACATCCACACGCCGTACGTCATCAACCTCGCATCCAAGGAGGAACGCATCCGCAACAACACAGTGGAGGTGGTGCGCGGCGAATTGGATCGCGGCACAGCGCTCGGAGCGACAGCGGTGATGTTCCATCCCGGGTCGGCGAGCGGTGTCGGGGAAGAAGCGGGACTCAAGATGGTCATCGACGGCATCGCAAAAATACTCAATGGATATAAGGGTTCTACGCGGTTGCTGGTGGAGATTTCCGCTGGCGCGGGAATGGTGATCGCGGATTCCTTTGAGGAGGTCGCCGCCATCATGGACGGCGTGCAGCATGAGATGCTCGGCGTGTGTTTCGACACGGCGCACGCGTTCGCTTCCGGATACGATCTGCGGAACGAGAAAGCGCTCGCCGCGACGATGAAGAAGTTCGACGACGCCATCGGACTGGAAAAATTGGAACTCTCTCATTGCAACGATTCCAAAGTCGACATCGGCGAGCGCCGCGATCGCCATGAGCATCTCGGGAAAGGATTCATCGGGAAGACGGGGTTCGAAGCGATCATGGCTTCCAAGGCGTTCAAGAACGTGAATCTCATCTTGGAAACCGAACCGGAGGGTGTGGCTGCGGACATCAAGCTCCTCAAGAAGCTGCGCGGTTAAATAAGAGACAGACTGGAGGAAGGCCCCATATGATGATCACCGTAAAAGTCCGGGCAGGAGCCAAAAAGCGTTCCATCGTGCCTGGAAAAGAGCCCAATACCTTCTCGGTTCACACCCCAAAAGCTCCGGAAGACGGCAAAGCGAACAAAGATCTTGTGGATATCATTGCGGAACATTTCCATGTGCCAAAATCGCATGTGGAAATCATGCGAGGGCACACCAATTCAGTGAAACAGATAAAAATAATGGCTCGATAGAGCCATTATTTTTTCTTTGGTACGGGATCGAGTCCGCCAGCTGACCATGGATTACAGCGCCATATCCTGGACTGTGCCATGAGTAATCCACGAATTATCCCGTGTTCATCCACAGCCTCAAGTGCGTATTCAGAGCAGGTGGGGCGATACCTGCATACGCCATAAGGGAAAAGGAAGCGGAGTAGCCCATGATCGGGAGACGCGACCTTCTGGTAGAAGCGAATCGTCCCTTTAATCATGAACTTCGGGATTTGCAGGATGATCACGATGAAATCCATAAGCTATTTTGCTGCTGGCTTTGTTGAACCTGTCACCAAAGCACCAGGTACCAGACCGGATTTCTCTAACAACCCCTGTATGGACCTCTGAATATCAACGTATTCCATGGAAACGGTTTCCGACCGTGCCATGAATGCGATGTCCATCCCTGATTGGCTTAGTTTAGGTAAGAAAGCGCGCATCGCCTCCCGCATGCGGCGCTTGATGCGATTCCGAACGACCGCTCGTTTTGACACCTTGGTGGACACCACAAAACCGACACGCGTGACGGAAAGAGGCGTCTTCACCATCTTCATACCGATCCCGCGGCCACTATAGGACTTCCCTTTCGCGAAAAGCTTGGAGAAATCCCTCTCGGCCACAAGACGATTTTTTTTGCTAAGCATAGCTTTCTTTTTGAGAAATACCCCTGCGAGCATGGGGCTTACAGGGGTATTCGCTTCTACTTGCGCTTCTTGGAAACGGTCAGCTTCTTGCGACCCTTGGCGCGGCGGCGTGCCAGGACGGCGCGGCCGGCGCTCTTCTGCATGCGCTTGCGGAAACCGTGAACCTTGTTGCGCTTGCGTGCCTTCGGTTGGTACGTCTGTTTGGTGCTCATATCTCTGGGCGCGATGCGCGATGAGTATTGGCTTCGTTAACCCATGTATTATGCCAGCTCTTGCCTGTTCTTGCAAGTATCTCCAAAGATATCCACAATCGGTGCACAGCTTATCCAGGAATCGACCACTTTCCAAATATCCACAGGGTACGTACACTGTGTTCAGTGCTTGAAACCTTTACGGCAATTCGCTCTCAACGAGTATGAACACGCATGAACTTTGGCAAGCGGTTCTCGGAGAACTTGAACTCAAGTTGAGCAAGGCGAATTTCACGACCTGGTTTAAAAACACGTTCATCTCGAATTTTGAGGGTGAGCAGGTCGTCATAAGCGTCCCGAACACCTTTACCAAGGCCTGGCTTGAGAAGAAGTACAACTCGGACATCATCAAGACCCTGCAGACCATCTCCAACGTGAACGTCCGCCAGATCATGTATAAGGTGGATGCCCGGGCCCAGATGCGCGTTCAAGTACAGGATGCAGTCCAGGTGCAGGTCCAGAACGCTCCGCCGGTCACCCAGACGGTGACGCATGTGGACAACATGGAGGTCAGCCCCCGTTCCACGGTCGGAGACTCCACCATCAACCCCAAATACACCTTCGATACTTTCATTGTGGGTAAGGGCAGCGAGCTCGCCCACGCCGCGGCCATCGCCGTGGCGGAGAACCCGGGAACCAAGTACAACCCGCTCTTCATCTATGGTGGCGTCGGTCTCGGCAAGACGCATCTTGTGCAGGCCATCGGCAACGAGGTGGTTCGTAAGAACCCGGCCGCCAAGATCCTTTACGTCACCTGCGAGAAGTTCATCAACGAATTCATCCACGCGGTGAAAACGGGTAAGGCAAAGGATTTTAAGGATACGTACCGCACCGTTGACGTCCTTCTCATCGATGACATCCAATTCCTGACCGGCCGCGACGGCACGCAGGAAGAGTTCTTCCACACCTTCAATACCCTGCACCAGAACAACAAGCAGATCGTCCTCACCTCCGACCGCCCTCCGCAACAGATTCCCGCCTTGGAACAGCGCCTCATATCGCGCTTCCAGATGGGCATGACCGCGGATATCTCCTCCCCGGACTTTGAAACGCGCATGGCGATCCTTGAGACCAAGTGCAAGGAGCGCGGATACGATATCGAAGCAGACATCGTCCGCCACATCGCCACGGTGGTCCAGTCTAACGTGCGTGAACTTGAGGGGGCGCTCAACAAGATCATCGCCTACCACCAGTTCAAGAACACCAAACCTTCGCTTGATAGCGCTAAATCCTTGCTCTCGAGCTTCGGTTCCACCCAGACCAAGAAGAACGTCAGCGCCAAGCAGATCATGACCACCGTTTCCACCTACTTCGATGTTTCGATGGCTGACATGGTCGGAAAGTGCCGGGAAAAGCGCCTCGCCTTCCCCCGCCAGATCATCATGTACCTCATGCGCGAAGAGATGCGCTCCTCCTACCCGACCATCGGCCAGGAGATCGGTGGCCGCGACCACACCACCGCCATGCACGCTTACGACAAGATCCGCCGCGAAGTGGAGTCCAGCGCCAAGCTCCGCCAGGACATCGACCTCATCAAGCAGCGGTTGTACTCGGCATAAATGGTTGGGGACACTTTCCTTTAGGAAAGTGTCCCCACACCACCGTAAGTTTTCCACACGTTATACATCCAATCCACAGGCTGCATATCCGGAACGCATCGGTGTAAAAGTTCCGGATAACGACTGGAGAACCTTGGGACAATGGAGGGAAGAATGGGGGATGAATCCTCATCGGGTTATCCGGTGAGGATTTAATCCACCTTTTTTCCCTCATTTGCCCCTTGGGAGTCCACATGGAACGTGGGTGGTTTCAGTCGACAACGAAGCGAACGAGGAAGGGTTATCCGGATAATCCCCACCCCCGTCACCACCGTCCTGTATATTTTCCCTTTACGTTAACGATAACGATTACGTACATGCGATTCTCTTGCACGCAGGAAAATCTGAACATGGGACTGAACGCAGTGAGTCACGTGGCAGGGAAGAACGTGAACCTCCCGATCCTGGGTAACGTGCTCATCAAGGCGGAGGAGAAATCCTTGAGACTCGTCTCCACGAACCTGGAAATAGCCATCATGTGCATCGTCCGGGGGAAGGTTGAGGAGGTCGGCGAGTTCACCGTCCCATCCAAACTCTTCTCTGACTACGTGTCCCTGCTCCCCAAGGAGCGCGTGGACGCTTCGCAGGAGGGAAACGCCGTCTCGCTGGCGTGTGGAGCCTTCCAGACGAAGCTGCACGGCATCCCCGCCTCCGAATTCCCGCTGATTCCGACCATCGAAGCCAAGGACCGATTCTCGGTGGGGGTGGAGGACGTTAGGAAGGCCATTGGGCAGGTGCTGTATGCGGTGGCTCCGAACGAATCGAGGCCGGAGATCAGCGGTGTCCTATTCAAGTTCGCACCCAAGTCGGATGGAACGACGACATTGACCCTGGCAGCGACGGACAGCTACCGCCTGGCGGAACGGTCCATCAAGGTCGGCGCGGGAAGCACGGCTATCAAGGAACCAGTTTCCATCATCGTCCCCTCCCGTACCGTTGCCGAGCTTGTGCGTATCCTGGGGATATTCAAGGATGCTCCGGACGCGCCTAAGGACATCAGCATCCAGATCGGTGACAACCAGGTGTTGTTCGCTCACGAGAACGTGGAGATCATCTCGCGGACCATCGAAGGGAAATATCCGGACTACCGGTCACTCGTCCCGGACAAGCACGAGACGGAGGTGACGTTGGATAGGAACGAATTAGCACGGGCAGTCAGGACGACGAGCCTTTTCTCCAAGTCCGGCCTCAACGACATCCAATTGAAATTCGCCGCCGCGAACATCTCCCTTAGCGCCGTGAACAGTCAGACTGGTGAGAATGCGGTGACGCTGGATGGCAAAGTGACGGGCAAGGACAACGCGGTGACGGTGAACTTCAAATACTTCCTGGATGGGGTGAATAACGTGGAGACGAGCGATGTCGTCATCCAGATGGTGGACGCCACTTCCCCTTGCATCATCCGTTCCAAGCATGGCGACAAGGTCGGCGACGAGTACTTGTATCTCGTGATGCCAATCAGGCAGTAGCGCGGATGAAATGAAATGCGCGTAGCAGGAAGGTATCGCGCCATAAAAAAACATCGGGCCTTTCGGTCCGATGTTTTTTATCCGGATACTCACTGGATATACACAGATGTGGATTCCTTGCGGGTATCTCCAGTCGTGAGTTGTACTTCGACGTTGATGTCGTATCGACCTGACGGCGGCTTGTCCTTCCAGGTGAACGACATCGACGGAAGCGGCGGGGCATCTACCGTGCCGATGAGATCCTGGCTCTGTCCTCCTTCCGGAGTGGCGTAGACGCGCAAGGCCTTCACGCTTTTCACGTCGTCCACCGAGAACGCGACGTTGAATGGGAATTGGTTTCCCGACACCGTCTGGTTCGTCCATGGGGATTTCCAGGTGATACCGAGCGGTCCGGGATCCGCGGTGATGTTCACGTTGATCGACGTGTCACTGCGGTTTCCGACGTCGTCGTACGCGCGTGCCGTCAGTTTGTGGAAACCTTTCCCGAACCGGTTCGGGATGGTCATCGCCGCATCAAACGGTGCGAAGACCGCTGATCCGATGGAATCGTCATCGATGAGGTATTCCACCTTGGCCACTCCCCTGTTCGCGAACGCTGCGACCTGCGGATGGAACGTGCGTTCCGGTATGGTCGCGCCTTCCGAGGGAGAGACGAATGATACCGTGGGGAAGTTCGCCGGGACGTGCACATCATCGGTTTCCGTCGGCGGAGTGCTGTTCTCGAAGGTTTTCCCGACAGCCCAGGCGGCCACAGGAGCCTCCCAATTGGCGAACTGCGGGTCTTGCTCCGGATGTTCCGGAACGGGACCTCGCGGGTCGTCCTTGTTCACGAAGAACAGGATGGAATGAGGAACGCCGTATCCCCGCTGCTCCACGTACTCCGGCGGCGTGTATTGCGTCGCCAGTTTTCCGGAGACGCGGTCGATATTCAGGACGACTTGCGCGTTCTTGTTGCCATCGAGGACCGACTTTCCCGTGACGACCGGCTGCGGCGGCGTGAACTGTTCCACCGGCGTTCCGGCAAGCGCCGTCCTCATGAACTGGTTCCAAATCGGTGCGGCGACTTGGCTGCCATCGGCTCCTTTTTTCATGAACGAACCGTTGGAGTTCCCAACCCAGACGCCAGTGACGAGTGACGGGGTGAATCCCACGGTCCACGCGTCCTTGAAGTCGTTCGTGGTTCCGGTCTTGGCGGCCACGGGCCGGTCAGCGAGCGTCAGGAAGTTGTGCTCCCCGAAGATGTACGCGCGTGCGGAGTTGTCGGAGATGATATCGATGATCTGGCGGGCGACCTCGGGGTCGTAGACCTTCTTGCCAGGTCCGGCATCGCCGGCATCGAACAGCACCTTGCCGGTCGCATCCGTTACTTTGAGAAGCGCACGCGTCTGATGGATCACTCCTTCCTGGGCGAACGCGCCGTACGCGGCGATGTGCTCGATGGGTTTCACCTCCGCTCCGCCGAGGACAAGCGAAAGTCCGAAGCGCGACTTGTCATTGAACGTGGTATACCCGAGTCGCTTGGCGAAATCCTGGAATGCGTCGAGTCCGGTGAGGTAGAGCACTTTGACTGCCGGCACGTTGAGCGATCCAGCGAGCGCTTCCTTTAGCGTGACGAACCCGTGATCCTTGCCGTCGTAGTTCGTCGGCGAATAGGATTGGCTGCCGGTGCCGAACTCTGTCTTGAGATCCTCGACGACCGTTTTTTCCGTGTACCCCTTCTCGAACGCCGCGGCGTAGACGATTGGCTTGATGGACGAACCCGGCTGCAGGCTGCCGAGGATGGCGTTGAACTGCCCGTTGATGTCGTTGTTGAAGTAGTCCGCGGAACCGACCATTGTCAGCACGTCGCCCGTCTTCGGATCGATGGCTGCCATCGCGGCGTTGTTGGCGTTGAATTTCTTGATGGTGCCGATGTTGTCGTTGATCGCCTTTTCGGCCAAGACCTGCTTGGCCGCATCGAGGGTGGTGATGACCTTGAGTCCGCCTTGTTCGACCGCTTGGTCACCGAACTGCTCTGCGAGGAGGTCTTTGATATAGAAGACGAAATGCGGCGCGAGGATCGCTTCACGTTTCGGCTTGACTTCCTTGAGCACGTCCACCTTCTCCGCTTCGTCCGCCTGCGCGCGCGTGATGTATCCCTGCGTCACCATGCCTTCGATGACGTAATGCTGGCGCGCGAGGAGTTGGTCCGTGTGGTTGCCGTATGGCGAGTATCGCGTCGGCGCGTTCGGGATGGATGCGAGGAGTGCGGCCTCCGGCAGCGTGAGATCCTTCGCCGCCTTGCCGAGATAGCTTTGCGACGCCGCTTCGATGCCGAACGAGAGGTTACCGTACGGGATCTCGTTCAGGTACAACTTGAGGATCTCGTCCTTGGTATAGCGGCGCTCGAGTTCGATGGCGAGGATGATCTCCTTGATCTTGCGCGTGACCGTCTGGTCATCGGAGAGCACGGCCTTCTTGATGAACTGCTGCGTGATGGTGGAACCGCTTTGCAAGCTGCTGCCACCGCTGGCCACGCTCTTGAACGCGCCGCGGAGCATGCCTTTGAAATCGATGCCGCTGTGGGTGTAGAAGTTCCTGTCTTCCGCGGAGATGGTCGCTTGCTTCACGTAATCCGCGATCTGGTTCATTTCCACGATGGTCCGTTTCTGATCGCCGTGGATCTGATAGAGCGCGACCTTGCCGGTGCGATCGTAGATGGTGGTCGTCTGCGCCACCTGCCGTTCGTTCAGCTTGTTCGGATCCGGGAAATCCTTCACCGCCCACGCGAACAGGCCGATCACCGAGACCGTGCCCGCCAGGAAACAACCAAGCAGGATGGTGCCGATGTATTTCTTGAATCCGCCGCCGCTCCGCTTGCCCGGAAGACGAAGCTTCGGGCGCTCGGTGCGTTCGGGACGGATCCCCCAATCGTATCGTTTCGTATAGTCTTTCATTTCTTATCGCGTTCAGTGAGCAGAAGCGCCGCGCCGATGATGTTCGCGTCGGAGCCGAGTTTCGCGCGGACGACAGGCGTCTTGATGAGATCGGGGAAGGTCAGGCGGTCACGCATGGTGACGAGCATCGGTTTCCAGAGCGCGTCGACGGCGGAGAGTCCGCCACCCGCGACGATGATATCCGGGTCGAAGGCATGGAGGAGGCTGGAGATTCCCGCGGCCATGGCGGATGACATTGTGCGCATGACCTCCAGGGCCTGTGCATCTCCCGCCTCTGCCAGATGCTGCACCTCGAGCGGCTCAAGGACGCGCCCCGTGGACGCCGCATATAAGGAGGACATCGCCCGTCCGGAGGCCATTGATTCAAAGTCCCCCTTGAGGCCGCGATTCTTATCTTGCGCACCACTGAAGTCGATGGTCATGTGCCCGATCTCCCCGCAAGCGTTGTTCTTGCCACGCAGGATGCGACCTCCAATGACGATACCGCCGCCGATTCCCGTGCCAAACGTGACGCCAAAAACCGTATTTTTTCCCTTACCTGCGCCAAATTTCGCTTCAGCGAGTGTAAAGCAATGAACGTCGTTGTCAATACTGGTTGGCACCTTGTATTTCTTATTGAGGGACGCTGCTAAGGGATAGTTTTTCATCCCCAGGGGCATATTCGGACCTCCTTTAAATATGCCTTTTTTTGGCTCAACCAAGCCAGCAATTCCAACACCAATTCCGCCAACCCCATTTACCCACAAGTTATCCACAGCTTCGTGGATAGAGGCGAGGACGGACTTCGTCCCTCCGGCGACATTTGTGGCGACTTTAAGCTTCTTCAGGACCTTTCCGGATGGCGAGACTAAACCCACCCCGATCTTCGTGCCGCCAATGTCCACTCCAATGATGTTTTTTGCCTTCATACGGCGGAAGTATAGCAGATATTATTGCGTCAATCCGCGAAAAGTGATACGAATAGCGCGCTACGGTATTTCCTGGGTACCTGGTACGGGGACAGGTTGACGGCCAGATCGCACAAATCATGGCCCGGTAGCCAAGCAGTAAGGCAGAGGTCTGCAAAACCTTTATGCCCGGGTGCAATTCCCGGCCGGGCCTCCACTCGATTTTCAGCTCAAACCAAAGATGCGGAGAATGGCCGAAAGGCCGTTTTTTCATATACACTGGCTTGGTATATGGCCTCAAAATCATCTCACCCGAAAAAGACGTTTCTCATCCTGGATGGCCATTCGGTGCTGCACCGCGCATGGCATGCGTTGCCGTCCATGACGAGTTCCGACGGCACGGAAGTCCGCGGAGCATACGGGTTCACCACCATGCTGCTCGGCGCGATCAAGGAATTCAAACCCGACTTCGTGGCCGTCGCCCTGGATCTCGCAGGCAAGACGTTCCGGCATGACGACTACGAAGGGTACAAGGCGACGCGCGAGAAGAAGCCGGACGAACTGTATTCGCAGGTCGACGTGATTCGGGAGATTCTTGGCGCGCTGCGCGTGCCCGTCTTCACCGCGGTGAAGTTTGAGGCCGACGACGTCATTGGTACGCTGACCGCACTCGCGCCGAAACAGGATGCGGGAGTGGAATGCATCATCGCCACCGGCGATCAGGATTCCTTCCAGTTGGTCGACAAGAAGACGCGCGTCTACATGCCGCGCCGCCGTGACGGGAAGACGGTGATGGAACTGGTGGATGAGCATGCGGTGATGCGCGATTTCGGATTCGCGCCGAAGACGCTCATCGATTACAAGGCGCTTCGCGGCGATACGTCGGACAACATCCCCGGCGTCCGCGGCATCGGCGAAGTGACGGCCAAGAAGCTCCTGGCGGAATTCGGTTCGGTCCCGAAGCTGTACGCGGCGCTGGAGAAGGGTGGGAAGAAAGTCGCGGACGTCCCGGAGAAGACGCGCGAACTCCTGCTGCGCTCCAAGAGAGATGCGATGCAGGCGCTCGACCTGTGCACTATCAGGCGCGAGATACCGCTGGAATTCGCATTGAAGGATTGCGCGTATGTGCCGTCGATGCGCGCGCAGGTGTCTCCGGTGTTCACGAAACTTGGCTTCATGAAACTCCTGCAGCACTTCCCTGGGGAATCCGCGGCGCCGGTCGCGGCGAAATCGGGAACGGCTTCCATGTTTGGTGAGACCTCGTCGGAATCGAAAGACGCCACTGCGTACATCGAGGTGCGCGATATGGATGGTCTCACCAAGGCGCTTGAGGCGCTCGCCAAGCCAGTGAAGACCGCGTTCCGTTTCCTGACCGACAAGGATCCGTATGCGCCGCATGTCATCGCTCTCGCCCTCACGGACGGCAAGTCCTGCTGGATCGTCACGAAAAGCGCGTTCGAAACCGGGAAGCCTTTGCTCGCAAAATATTTCGGCGGCACCGGGGAGAAGGTCTGTCACGACCTCAAACAAGCGTTGAAGACGTTGGTGGCCGCAGGTATCGCGACGGGAGGCATGTTCTTCGATCTCATGATCGCCTCGTACCTGCTCCAGTCCGGCGAGCGCAAGAACAGCCTGGATTCGATCCTGGCGTACCAACGCGGCGTGGCCTTGGATGAGACGAATGATGAGTCCCCTCTTGAGGCGCATCTCGCGCGGCTCGCGGTGGAGATCGCGCACCTGCTTCCTCTGGAGGACGAGTTCAGCGCCGCACTCAAGAAGAACGGCCTGACGAAACTGAATGACGAGATCGGCCTCCCGCTCGCCGCCGTGCTTGCGAAGATGGAACGGGCCGGTGTCGCGGTGGACGTCCCCTACCTGCATGAGTTATCCGAAGAGCTCGGCGGGAAGATCGACAAGCTCACCAAGGACATCCACAAGATGGGCGGAGAGTTCAACATCAACTCCCCTGCCCAGATGAAGACGGTGCTGTTCGAGAAGCTGGAGATCTCGCCGCTCGGGCTCAAGAAGACGGCGAAGGGTGGGACGCTTTCGACCGCGGCCGCGGAACTGGAGAAGCTGCGGGACGCGCACCCCATCATCGGGAAGATCTTGGAGTATCGTGAACTGACCAAACTGAAATCGACATACGTCGATTCCCTGCCGGCACTGGTGCATCCCAAGACCGGCCGCATCCATGCGGAGTTCAACCAGACGGTGGCCGCCACCGGACGCCTCTCCTCCGCGAACCCGAACCTCCAGAACATCCCGACGCCGGAGACGGAGGAGGGCCGCAAGGTGCGGAACGCGTTCATTGCGCCGAAGGGACGGACGCTGGTGAGCGCGGACTACTCGCAGTTCGAACTGCGCATCGTGGCGCACATCGCGCACGAGAAGGTGATGATCGACGCCTTCCGGAAAGGCGAGGATATCCACTGGCGAACGTCCGCGCAGATGTTCGGCGAGGAGAACGCGGACAAGAACCGCCGCATAGCCAAGGTCATCAACTTCGGCATCCTGTACGGCATGGGGCCACAGCGGCTCGCGGAGAACGCGAACATCTCGTTCCTGGAAGCCAAGCAATACATCGATAAGTACTTCGAACTCCACAAGGGCATCGCCAAGTACGTGGAGTCCACCAAGGAGAAGATGGCGGACGACGGGTACGTGGAGACGATGTTCGGCCGCAAGCGCTTCTTCAAGAACGTCCGCCTGATGAACCCGCGTGAACGTGCGGAGTCGGAACGGCAGGCGGTGAACATGCCCATCCAAGGGACGCAGGCCGACATGCTGCAGATGGTGATGATCAAACTGGATCAGTTCATCGCGCATAAGTATCCGGACGGCCAAGTGACGATGATCTCCCAGGTGCACGACGAACTTCTCTTCGAGGTCGCGGACGGCACGGTTGAGGAGTTCATTCCCCACATGGAGCGTCTCATGGACGAGACGGTCAAACTGGATGTGCCGGTCGCGGTGCACGTGGCTGTGGGAAAACGGTGGGGTGATATCGTGAAACGGAAGTAGTCGGAAGGCGGTTTGCCGGAAGGCGGCAAACGCGGTAAGCAGTAGGGGTAGTCCCTGCTGCTTTTCGTTATGTACTTCCTCATCTACGGCGACGACACCTACCGATCACGCAAGAAACTCGCCGCCCTCCGCGAGCGCTTTTCAGCGACTCGGGACGCGTCCGGGATGAACGTGGTGACGTTCCGGCATGGCGCGGTGGAGGTGGATGAGGTGGCACAGGCCATCTATGCGTCGCCGTTCCTGGCGGACAAGAAGATGGTCATCTTAGAGGGGTTCCTCAAAGCGGGCGCCGCAGATCAGGAGAAGATCGGCGCGGCGCTCAAAGGCAAGCCGGAATCGACGGTAGTCATGGCATATGAAGCGCTCGGCGCGGAAGCCTTGGTAAAGGCCCCCCTCTTTGCCGATCTGCGCGCGCAGCAGTATTCCGAAGAATGCCCCGCGCTCTCCCCTGCCTCCGCGGAACGGTTCGTTTCCGATGAGGCAGTGGCGCTCGGCGCAAAGATGGAACCGCGCGCCGCACGCCTGCTGGTCTCGCTCCTCGGCGTGGATTCTTGGCAGCTGCACCAGGAGACAGCGAAGATTGCCGCATATGCGCTGGCTGGAGGTTCGCGCGGCAAGGGCATCGTGACCGGTTCGGAATCGCCCGCGGGAGTCATCACCGAAAAGATCGTCGGTGAGATGGTGGCGGATGGTCGTGAGACGGAGATCTTCGCCTTCTTGGACGCCTGCGCGGAAGGCCGCGCACGCGAATCGTCCGGGCAACTTGAGAAGCTTCTGGCTGGCGGCGCATCGCCCCTGCAGATCGTCTCCATGCTGCTTCGGCATTACCGCGCCGCGCTTGCCGCGCGGGACCTCATTGAGCGCGGGAGTTCCAGTGCGGATGAGTTGGCGCGGCAGCTTGGCATGCACCCCTTTCCCGCTGGCAAGGCGCTGGCCTTCGCGAGGCGGCACGGGCGGGAAGGACTTGAGCGGGCGTATGAACGGCTGGTCGCCATGGAACGGGCAGCCAAGTCCGGCGGGCCGCAGGTGAATGTCTCACTTTCCATGTTCGCCGCCGGGCCGGAGCGCGCCTGACATGGAGCATTGCCAGCCAATGGCGGAGCCGGCGGAGTCGTGTCATACTTGAAGCCACTAATGAACGAACGTTTCGACTCACCTGCAGGTACAACCGTATGGCCCTCCTCGAATTCTACGGAACGGAATGCCCCCACTGCATCACCATGGAACCGCTCATCGAGCGCGTTCAGAAGGAACTGGGCGTGCATATCGAACGGTTCGAGACCTGGCATGACAAAGCGAACGATGCCAAGCGCGCGGAATACGATAACGGTTTCTGCGGCGGCGTCCCCTTCTTCGTGAATACGGAGACCGAGCAGAAACTCTGTGGTGCGGTACCATATGAGACGCTGAAGCGGTGGGCGGAAGGTCACAAGTCGGAATGACGGCACACGAAAAAAGGACCCACCGAGGGTCCTTTTTGCTTTCTTACTTCTTGGAAGCCGCGTTCACCTTGAGGGTGAGGCGGGACTTCATGCGAGCAGCGGTGTTCTTCTTGAGCACCTTGTTCTGCGAGGCCTTGTCGATTGCCTTGATGGCGGCCTTCGCCAGCTCCTGCGCCTCCTTCACTTCCTTGGACTCGAGCGCCTTGCGCACCGAGCGGCGGAGGAATTCGATGGACTCCTTCACCTTCTGGTTGCGGATGGTGCGCTTCTTGGTCTGGCGGAGGGCTTTTTCTGCGGACTTCTTGATCGGCATAGCTGCTTCTCTATTAAGGGGGTCCCAATAAATGATGATGAGGCAATGGACCGATAGTAGCGGAATAGGGCGAAAGCGTCAATACGTGCTGTCGGCCTGCCCTGCTTGGCCATGAGTCCCCTATTCCA
>JBEEJS010000187.1:0-5113 GCA_041169025.1 Candidatus Parcubacteria bacterium | reverse complement strand
CTATGGCAACCAACCCGAAGCGGCCCGAATAGCCCTTCTCCCATTCGAAGTTATCCATCAGCGACCAATGGAAATACCCGCGGATGTCCACGCCGGCCTTGATGGCGTGATACACCTCCTTGAGCGCGGCGACGATCACACGTGGGCGTTTGCCGTCGTCCGCGTTCGCCACGCCATGCTCGGTGATGTAGAGGGGCTTGCCGTACCGCGTCATGCCCATGATGGCGTCGAAGATGGCGGGCGCGTTGATCTCCCAGCCGAGGTCGCTGGTCTCGCGGTTCTCGGTGTGCACTTCGTAGAAGAACTGCGATGCCTTGGTGGGGCGCACGCGCATGCGGTAATGGAAGTAATAGTTGATGCCGATGAAGTCGTGCGACGATGCCTTGGACCAGATGAAGAACTGGTGGTTGAACATGCGGTCAGCGAACCAGACGAACAGCGTGTCCGCCATGGACTGCTTGCGATACGGCTCGAACGTGATGACGTTCTGCGCAATGCCCACGAACGCCTTCCTGCCGCGCCGCCCGTCCGCGCCAGGCACGGCGGCGCGCGCGTCCACCACCTTGTGGATGACCTTGTACGCCGCGCGGTGCGCCAGCGTCAGCTTGCCGAAGACGTGCACGCTGCGAAGCTGGTTCGCCACGCCCGGCGGCCAGACGCCTTGGCCGTACGACTGCAGCAGATACACCATCGGCTCGTTGATGGTGATCCATTGGTCCACCAGGTCGCCGTACTCGGCGGCGAGGAGCGCGACGTACCGCTCGAAGACGCGCACCGCATCCGCAGACTCCCAACCGCCCTTGGCCGCGAACCACTTGGGCAGCGTGAAGTGCCAGCAGGTGAGCATGACCTTCATGCCACGATCCTTCAGTGCCTGGAGCACGCGGCGATAATGGACGATATCATCCATGTCGAACTTCCCTTCCTCCGGCTCTATCCGAGACCATTCGATGGAGAGACGATGCGCGTTCTGTCCCAGCGACTTGGCCAGATCGAAATCCTCCTCGTAGCGATCGTAATGATCGCAGGCGATGCCGCTGCGCGTGCCGTCCAAAACATGCCCGGGCACCTTTTCCCAGTCCGTCCAGTCGTTGTCGTTGCCACCCTCCACCTGATGCGAACTCGTCGCGCTGCCCCACAGGAAACCGTCCGGGAATTTCCGGGTCTCATGGATGTGGGGTCGCGCCGTGGGGAGCTCGCTAAGATAATCCATCCCCGATGGCGGCTTGATTCCCGAGCCCACGCCCGGACCCATGAAGCCACCGATGTTTTTGGGCTGATCAGTCATGGGGAAAGCATAGCAGAAATAGCCTTACCCGGATACCCTTTTTGCACCCTCAAAAATGCTGTTTTTCCGCTGCATGAAAACAAAAAATGGCCCTTCGGCCATAGGTGCGATATTTTTTTCGACTTAGACTGACGTTATCACATTTTGGGGAGTTTGTCAAGGGGTTCGGGCAATATGCAAAAACGGACCCGCTTGGGTCCGTTTTTCCTTTTCCGAATCCTAGTACAACGGCTCGTCGTTCTCCCGTGAATCCTCGTCCTCGTGATCCGCCTTGGAAGAATGATCGTGCCCTTCTTCCGGCGTGAGCTCCAGGATGCCCTCCTCGATCTCGAGCGGCGCGATCTCGCACCAGCGGTCGAAACCGCCGTTGAGGAACTCCACCTTGGCGTAGCCCATCTCGTTGAGGATGTCCTGCACCTCGTGCACATCGCCCTCCTGCGTGGGGCCGACGATGACGATGACGCGCTTGTCCTTGTTCGGGAGGAAGGTCTCGATGTTGGTCTCGAGCTCCTTGCGCGGGACGTTCAGGGAATCCTTGATGTGCCCGGCTTCGAATTCCAGGCGATCGCGGAGGTCGATGACGACGTGCGGCTTCTCCTCCCCTTCCGCGGTGTGAAGGTCATAGAGGTGTTCGCAGGTGACATGGGGGATTTCGCGTTTGGCCATAGTGGGGCTCTGGCTTACGGGTAACGTTCGGGAATATACCGCAAAGGGGGCGGAACATTCAAGGGGGTGCGGCCCCGCCTTATATGGCCGGGTCCACCAGGCGGTAATCGGTGAAAAAGACGTCCGGTACGTCGCGAACCTTGGTAGCCCAGGCAGGGCCGAATACGCCGATGGCGGTGGACTCGTCCTTGATCCAACGGAGGGTGCCGAACGAGTCGGTAACCAGGTACGTCTTGGGGTCGGTCTGGATCTTCACTAGGGATCCGGCCTTCATGGTGACGTTGCCGATGAGCCGGTACGTGGACAGGTCTTCCGGCGTGACCAGGTAGATCTGCGCGTCCGGACCGTACCAGGAACGATAGGTCGCCTCGTTGGGGAAGACGAGTCGGTCATGGCCGTCCAGGAGGCATTGCAGCGTATGCGAGCCTTCCAGGTGGACGACGTAGGTGCAGGGCGACGTTTCCTCGCGCGTCACGTACGGCGCGCCGTCATAGCGGGCGGGGTCGTGATGCGTGACGTAGGCGTCGTGCGCGCCATGGCCTTCCTCGTCCATCCAATGGAGCAGCGAGACCACGTCCCCCATTTCGAAGTCGGTGTTCTGCTGCGTGCCGTCGGCCAGCGTCTTGTAGGCGATGCGCGTTGCGATGCCCATGAGATTTCCGAGCGTATCCAAAACGGGTCCGCCCGAATAGCCTTGCGCGATGGGGACGGTGGTGTGCACGGTGCCTCGGGTGAAGGCGGTGATGACGCCGGTGGCGGTCTGGAGGACGCCCGTGCCGCCGGGATAGCCGAGCGCGGTGACCGGGTCGCCGATGGCGCTGAATTCGTTGGTGGGCACCTGCGCGTCAGCAGCCCGCGGCGGCCCGCCGATGAGGACGCCCAGTTTGAGGATGGCGAAATCGCGATCGGTGCGGACGTCGAAGATGGAGCGGACCACTGACGCCGCGTACTCGCTGCGGAGCGTGCCGCCCCGGCCCGGGAAATCGACGGTGCAATCCTGCGCCACGACGCGCGTGTCCACGTCGAGCGCCACGTGCGCGGCGGTCACCACGTAGCCATCGGCCGCGTTCGTCACGATGCCGCTCCCCTGCCGGTCGGAGCAGACGATGCGGACGACGGCGCGGAGGGCGGAGTCGGGCGGGGCGGCGTGGGCGGCGAATGGCGCCATCATCGCGCAGACGAGCACGAGCGGTGTCAGGATGCGGGAAATGCGGGGCATATCGGGGATAGCATACCATGATGACGGTCATGGGGGGGGGGTGAACCTAAGCGTGGAGTGGCGACGCCGGGCGGCTATGATTGACCCCGCACCGGACGTTTGCTACCCTCGGAGCGTTCCTTCAACGAAAGACGCAAGACATGGAAACGCTACGCATCGTGACCCTCAACGTCTGGGGCGGCCGCGAATTCGGACCGCTCATGGACTTCTTCCGCCGCTACGAGGATGTCGTGGATGTCTTCTGCCTGCAGGAGGCCATGGACCATCCCAATTCACCTCGTTTCGAGGCGCACGCGGGACACGAGGTCCGTGGAGATCTCTTGGAAGAAATCATCCGCGCGCTTCCAGGACACCGTTGCGCCTTCGCCGCGCATGACGACCAGCCCACCTGGCACAGCCAGGCGATGTGCGTCTCGGACCGGCTGATCGTCGGACCGGCCTGCACAGCGACGTTCGATTGGGACGTCAGCGGACGATTCAAGCCACGCAAGCTGCAACGCCGCGCGGTCGCCGCGTCCGGCAGGAGCGGTGTCGTCGTCGCGAACTTCCATGGCCTCTGGAACGCCGGCCCGAAAACGGATACGCCGGAGCGGATGGCGCAATCCATCTGGCTGCGCGCGGAGTTGTCGGACGAGGCCGATCGCGGCATGCCGCTCGTCCTCGCCGGCGATTTCAACCTGAACCCGGACACGGAAGCGTTCGCCTGCATCAGGCGTGCAGGACTGCGCGAGCTGGTCACCGAAAGCGGCATCACCTCAACCCGCACCCCGCTCTACCGCAAGCACGGCATCGCCGGTGAATCGCAGTTCGCGGACTACATGTTCGTCTCTCCCACCCTGGACGTGCGCGATTTCCGCGTGCTCCCGGACGTGGTATCTGACCATGCGGCGCTGTACCTGGAGATCGCGCTACCTGAAGACGACGCCCTTTGCGCGGACCACGAGTGACAAACCGAAACCCCGGCTGGCGCTTGCCAGACCGGGGTTTTCTTTTTCCGTTTTGCTGCCGCTCCGAGACGCGATTACTTGTTGTCCCGCAGCATCCGCCTCCGATCGTTCGGATCCAGGTACAGCTTCCGCAGGCGGATCGACTTCGGCGTCACCTCCACGAGCTCGTCCTCGCCGATGTACTCGATGGCGTCCTCGAGCGACATGTCGCGCGGGGTGTCGAGACCGGCGGCGGCGCCGTCGCCCTTGGAGCGCATGTTGGAGAGCTTCTTCTCCTTGCAGACGTTGACCTCCAGGTCCTCGGCCTTGGCGTTCTTTCCGACCACCATGCCGCAGTACACCTGCACGCCCGGGCCCAGGAAGAGCTGACCGCGCTCCTGCGCCGCGACGAGGGCGTAGTTGCGGGTCTCGCCGTCCTCGAAGGCGATGAGCGAACCGTGCGGGTTGTTCTCGAAATCACCGCGGTAGTCCTCATAGCCCATGAACAGGGAGTTCATGATGCCGAGGCCCTTGGTGTCGGTGAGGAGCTCCGAGCGGTAGCCGATGAGGCCGCGGGTCGGGATCACGAACTCCAGGTAGGAGGTCTTGTTCTCGACGCGCATGTCCTTCATCTCGGCGCGGCGCTTGCCCATCTTCTCGATGACGGAACCGGCGAATTCCTCCGGCACTTCGATGGTGACGAGCTCCATCGGTTCCAGCGTCTTGCCGTCGACCTCCTTGAAGATGACCTGCGGCTTGGAAACTTGAAGTTCGAATCCTTCGCGGCGCATTTTTTCAATCAAGATGGCGAGATGCAGTTCGCCGCGGCCCGCCACGATGGTGCGCTCGGCGCTGTCCGTGGGCGTCAGCTTGAGCGCGACGTCCGTCTCGATCTCGCGCTCCAGGCGCTCCTTGATGTTGCGGCTGGTGGTGAACTGGCCTTCGTTGCCGGCGAACGGCGACGTGTTGACGCCGAAGGACATCTTCACCGTGGGCTCCTCGATGGTGATGGTG
>JBEEJS010000186.1:0-9054 GCA_041169025.1 Candidatus Parcubacteria bacterium | reverse complement strand
CCTGCGCCTTGAGCAGTGTCTCGAGCAACGCGACGTTCACCGCGTCTCCTTTGCTGGGGGCGCTTGACGTGACGGGCCGGGAGAGTCGGTCAAGGGCGTTCATGACGTAGACGCCGGTCAGCGCGAGCGCCGCGGCGCCGATCGCGTAGGTCGCGAAAGAGGCGATCTTCATGATCGTGCGCATGCCGATGGTGAATGTCTTCGAAGGCGCCTTGGCCATGGCCGTACGGGCTAGGGTTGATTCTTCGTCGTGCTCCCGCCATCCACGAACGCAGGCGCGTTCCGGCCGATCCAGTACGCGGAACCGGAGACGTCCGCCTTGACGATGCCGCCGGTCCCGCTCATGGAGACGGAGGCGATGGTCACCGCGTACGGCAGGCGCTCGATGGCGTTCAACTCGCGGAGCACGTTCGGGAACGGGCCGGAGATGGTCACCGTGAGCGGGATGTTCTTCTCCCATGGCGTAAGGAGTTTCTGGTTGGCCGTTTGGAGGTTCAGCTCCTGCTGGACGCCGTTCGCCGCCTCGATTTGCTCGAACGCCGTAATGAATTCGAGCTCTCGACCTTCTCGCACGGCCGCCTTGTTGAGCCCGGCGATGCGCGTGTGGTTCGCGGCCAGTTTGCCTGCCGCGTCACGCATGAAGAGCCGCAACGAATATTGCGCGTCCAAATCACGCTGCAGGGTGACGATCTGCGTTTGGCTGTCCTCGATGGAAAGGATCGCCGGAACGGCCACGGCGCCGACAAGCGCGAGGTCCAGGAGGGCGATGATGGCGATGGAGGTGATCAGCTTCTTCTTGACGTGCATATGGCGGGCATCAGCGGCCGGCGGCGCCAGCGGCGGCGGCAGGCGGCGCGACGGCGGGGGAACCGGCGGGCGGGACGTAGGTCATGCTGAACTCGAACTTCACGTCCTTTTGCGTGAGGATGTTGGACAGCGGCGCGTTCACGTTCTTGTATGACGGGCTTTCGCGGAGGCGCTTCTCGAGGAGCAGTACCGACGAGCGTTCGGCGGCCATGCCCGACAGGCTGATGTTGCCCTGCGGGTCGATGGCGATCCGGTCCAGCGTCATGCCCGGGGGCACCAGCGCCGTCACCCCGGAAATCACCTGCGACCAGCGCACGGAGGACGATCGGAGGCCGTCCAATCGTTTGAGGTATCCGTTCATGGCGGCGATTTCGGCGCCGACCTCCTTGAATTCGTTCGAATTCGACGCCCCGCGCGTCGTGAGGTCGCTTTGCATCCGCTGCACCTCAAGGCGCACCGCGGTGAGCGTGCCGGCAGCGAATGCCGCGGTGATCAGGAACACCGTCAGCATGGATCGCACGAACGCCAAGACCACGCCCTGACGGAGGGCGGCCTTGTACGGGGGCGGAAGGAGGTTCAGGCGCAGGCGCATATCAGAGCACGTCGTTCACCATGCCGCCGTCGTCGGCGGCGCGGATGCCGAGGCCGATGGCGGTGGCGTATTGCAACGATTCCTCCACGGAGAACCCGTGCGGGAACGGTCCGGTCAGGTTCGCGAGCGCGTCGCCGCGCCGGACCTTGATGGCCAGCTTGCGGGACAGCACCGTGTCGATGCCGTGGAACTGCGCGCCGCCGCCGCAAAGGTAGATGGTCTCGATCTTCTTGCCTTCGGGGAAACCGAGCCGGTAGAAGCGGAGCGCGTTACGGACCTTCTCCGACATGTCGTCGATGAGGGGAAGCAGGATCTTCCACATGCGGTCCTCGCAGCGATCGATATCCAGGCCGCACTCGCGCTTGAGCTTCTCCGCGTCGTCCATGCTGACGTTCAGCGATTCGCTCACCATCTCGGTGATGGCGATGCCGGAGATGGGGATGCTGATGGACATGCGGAGTGCGCCGTTGTCGGAGATGACCAGGCTGGAGCGCGTGGCGCCGATGTCCAGGATGCCGACCGCTTCGTCCGTGCGCGCGGAATCGGGGACGATGGCGCGGCCGATGGACATGGCTTCGATCTCGAGCGCGAGCGGGGAGAGTCCTGCCTTCTCGAGCATGGCGGTGTAATCGTCGGCGAGCTTCTTGGGTGCCGCGCCGAGGAGGACTTGCATGGTCTGCGGGGCGGTCGGGACGGGGGCTGCGGCGGGCTGTTCTGCCGGAGTCGCGTCCTCCGCGGCTGCGGGATCTGTCGCTGCCGGGGCCGGTGCCGCCACGACGGGGGCCGGTTCGGGGATGGCCGCGCTTTCCACCACCTGCCAATCGAAATAGATCTCGTCCAAAGGAAGCGGGATGTTCCGTTCGATCTCGGAGATGACCTCCTTGCGCTGCGCATCGTGATCTGCCCCACGGGGGACGTCGATGATCTTGATGAACGTCTTGGCTTCGGGCAGGCAGGCGACCGCCGCGTGACCCACGCCGCGTCCGTGCGATTCCTTGATGAGCTTCTGCAGGCATTCCACCGCCTTGGGCATGTCCTTCACGTCACCCTTGTCCATGACGCCTTCAGGCACGTCGATGCTGCCCCAGGACACCAGGCGGTACTTGGGGATGCGGCCGCGCTTTTTCACGACCTGGACCATCTTGAAGGTCCGGTCGCCGATATCGAGCCCGAAACTGACGGCGAAAGGGTTGAACATCGAAAGTCGATTACGGGGTCAGTATAGCGCATCCGGCCTTATGGCGCGACCGAACGTGCCGGCGCGTGAGGCCGGAGCGAGAATCAGGGGCGGGCTTATTTCTCCCTCCACGTTCCTTGGGCGATATGCCAGGTCCCGCCCGGGCTGTTGGAGAAGTTTCCGCCGAAATCGCTGCTGACGTAGGTGACCTCCGCGTTCTGGTCCAGGAACAACCGGTAACCCGCCAGCGACTTGGCGCCCGCGTTGCTTTGCAGGCGGAGCGTGCCGTTCGTGGCATAGAAGACCGCGCCGTTGGCGTTGTTCGACACGGAGAGTGCCGGCGACGCGTCGGCCGTGGAGGTGTTGGTGGAAACGAAGAGGATATGGCTCTTGGCGTTGCCGCTGCCGTTGATGGTGGTGTTGTTGTTGATGGTGATCTTTCCTTTGGTGGAGGGGTTGGCCGAGTCGTCCGCAAGGATGACGCCGCTCAAGTCGCCGTAGCCTGACGCGAGGGTGAACGAGTTGCCGTTTCCGGTGGTGATGTTCCCCTTGACCCAGATGGTGCCCGTGACCGTGATGTCCACGTTGTTGTCCATGATCAGGTCGCCGTCGATCTTGATGGGGCCGAGACTGCTGTTGTCCGCCGGGTGATACGGGCCGACGATCGTCCCGCCGTTCGTCGCGGCGGTCTGCCAGTCGGTGAGGTAGGTGAGCGGCATGGCGGCGGCGGTCGGCGTGGTCTGTCCGGAATATTTGGTACCGGTCACCGTGGTGCCGGCGATGCTCGTCAGGTAATACGCGTTCCCCAGCACCTTGGAGTTGGTGATGCTGTCAGCGTGCGCGTGGTAGTTCACCTTGCATTTGTCGATCGAGCCGCCGCTCTTGGAGCTGTACGCGTCCCCGGTGATGACGGCGTTCGTGGATTGGCAATCGATGTCGCCGTTGGAATAGATGGAGCCGGAGATGGAGGAGTTGTTCTCCATGTGCGCGCCTCCCGCACCGGACTGGAGCGCGTAACTGAAACCCATGGCGCCGTTGGGCGGGACGGTGGTGAGGTCGGTGATGATGCTTTTCACGCTGCCATCGGGCGCAGTGCCGGCCGACGTGACGGTGCGCGTGCTTCCGGAGCCGGTGACCGTGGTGGTGAAGCTGCCGCTGCCGAAGGAGATGGCGGCCTGCCCCGCGTACGAAGACCCGAACGTGCCGCCGCAGTTGGTGCCGCTGGTGGCGTTCAGGCAGTTGATGGCCTGGTTCACGCCGGCCTCGGCGATCTGCTCGGCCAGCAGGCCTTCCTGGAAGACCTTGCCGACCTTCCGCGCGGACAGCGATGAATCGATCACGATGTACGTGAACGCGATGACGATGGTCATGAGGATCACGATCGGGATGAGCGCGAAGCCGCGCTCCGTCGCCGCTGGAGAGGCATGCTGCATATGCGGGTTCATTTGAATTCGCGCCACGACGCGGTCTGCAGGTGCCATGTCCCGCCGCCGGAATTCGTGCCGACGGTCATGGTGTTCGGCGTCACGCCGGTCTTGTCATAGGTGACGCAGGCGTTGTTGTCGAGCGTCACCTTCTTGGCGGAGACGGAGACCGCGCCGGCGTTGTTGTCGATGTAGACGCTGCCGCTCGGCGCCAGGTAGATCGCGCTGCCGGCGTTGTTGGAGACGTGGATGGCGGACGTTGCCCCGGTCGATCCGGAGGAGGTATTGGTGGTCACGACCAGCAGGTAGCTCCCGTCGGTGCCGGAACCCATGAGCGTCGTGTTGTTCCCGAAGTCGATCTTTCCGCTGGCGGCGATGTCGGCCGCCTTGTCGGCCAGGAGCAGTCCGCTGGCCACGCCGAAGGTGGGAGACAGCTTGATGGTGGCGTTGTTGCCCGCGGTGATGTTGCCGTTCACCCAGATGGGGCCGGTGAGGGTGAGGGTGACGTTGTTGTTCAACGTCAGGTTGCCGTTGATCTTGAGCGGACCGATGGACGCGGTGGCGTTGTTGAGCAGGTTGTAATCGCCATTGTACGTCCCGCCGGCGCTGGCGACCGACTCCCAGGTGGCGGTGTCGAAGGTCGGGAAGGGGAGGGGCGATGGCGTAGAGGAATTGGCGTGCTTGGTCCGGCCGACGGTGGAGCCGGCGATATCGGTGGGATCCACCTTGTACCAGGCGTCGCGCGTCAGCGTGTCGGAAAGGATCTTGTCCGCGTACCCGTCTCGGATGCCGGTGCAGTTCTGGATCTTGCCGCCCGCGGTGGTGACGATCACGTCCTGGCCGTTCATGGTGGCGTTGTTGCCGCAGATGACGTCCGCGTCGGAGCGCACTGCCGCGTTCTTCGTGCAGGCGTTGTTCGACATGCTCACGCCGAGGCTGCCTGCCTGCACGGCGTAGTCGAAGCCGGGCATGGAGACGGAATCGGCGTTGGTGGTGATGGTCTCCGCCACCTTCTTGGTCTGTCCCGTGGCCGACGTTCCCGTGGAGAGGACGGTCTTGGTGGTGCTTGTGCCGCTGACGGCGACGGTGAACGTGCCGCCGCCGAAGGAGACGTTGCTTTCGCCCGCGTACGCGTTCCCGAACGATCCCCCGCAGTACGTGCCGACGCTCGCCTTCACGCAGTAGACGGCCTTATGCACTCCAGCCTCCGCGATCTCCTCCGCGGACAGCGATTGCGTGAAGGCATTGCCGATGCGGCGCGAGTTCAGCGACGTATCGAGCGCGATGAAGCTGAACGCCATCAGGATGCCGAGCAACATGGTGGCGGACAGCAAGGCGAACCCCTGCGGCTCCGACGATATCGGCGCGAAGGCGTCGATGGGTTTCCGCATGGCGGCAAGGAAAGGGCGAATGCTCGGCGTACCGGCCGTTCGTGATGTCCGTGGCATAGATCAGTGGTTTCGGAGGTAAATGGACGTCCATGCCTTGGTCAGGAGCACCGTCCCGCGCACCGTCTGCGTGTTGACGAGGAAGATGGAGACGCGCGTGGCGGAGCTCTGGACGGGATTGTTGTAGCTGAACTCGAGTGAGGAGTTGTACGCGGTGAGCAGCTTCTTCCCGGATTGCCGCGCGCTGTCCGCGCCGGTCTGGGTGTCGCTGTAGATCTTTGTGGTGGCGACGGCGTCGCGGTAGATGGCGATGTAGTCGTATTCGCCGGCATAGACGTTCCCGGACGCGTCCACCGACGGGATCTGCACCACCAGGACGTTCGGACCGGTCGTGTATACCGTGCCGTTGATGGTGGAACTGGACAGCACAGTGAACGCGCCGCGCACCAGTTCGCCGATCCTCCTGATGGTGAGCGTGGCGCCGTTGTCGTCGTCCGTGCGGGCGAGGGAGCGGGCGATCAGCTGCTGGTTGACCGCGAACACGGAGGTGATGATGAACAGGAGCATGGTCATGATGCCGATGACCGCCAGGCTCTCCATGAGGCCGATGCCGCGTTGGTCCGTGCGGTGCGCGCGCGTCCCGGTGCCCGCCTCGCGCATCCGCCGGTGCCGCTGGAAAAAGGATCGCAGCATATCATTTGGCAATCAGCGTGGAGCCCGTCATGGTCTTGGTGAACCCGGTGTCGTTCCAGGTGACCGTGACGTCCACTTTCTTGATGTCGGTCTGTCCGTTGTAGCCGGCGATGGTCACCGTCCCTGCGCCGCTCGGCAGGTCCTCGTAGACGAAGCGCTGCCAGGAGGTGGGCATCGCGCCGGCGGTATCGGCGTCGAAGTTCCAGGTGGTCGTCGCGGAGAGCTCCGTGAGCGAGACGTCGTCCACGTAGACGAGCGCGTTCGACAGCGTCTGGAGCGCGATATCGCCGGTGGTGAACGTGCTGTCCGTCTGCGTGGTAAGGAGCGTGCCGTTCTTGTACAGCGAGATGCTCGTACCGCTCGTCACGATGCGCAGGGTGTACCAGGTGCCGGTGTTGTACGTGGCGCTCTGCGTCCAGAGAGTGGTGGCCGTGCCGTGGTAGACCTTGTCGAGCGCCACGCCGCCGGAGGAAAAGCGGAAACGGTAGTGGTTCTCGGCATCGCGGTAATGGAAGGCGATGCCGGTGCCCCAGCCGGCGGGGGAGCTGGCGAGCACGTTGAACTTGGCGGTGAAATCGAAATCCGCGTGGTAATTGGACGGCACCACGGCCAGGCCGGTCTCGCTGACAAGGGAAGTGGTTGCCGGCGTGATGAGCGCCAACGCCTGCGTGCCGCTGGGCGTGCCGGAGACGACCTTGGCCTGCCAGGTGCCGCGCGTGAGCGAGAGCCCGAGGAAGCTGCCGTTCGTGCGATCGATCAGCTCCGTGTATGGCAGCACCCGCAGCGCGTCGATCTCCTCGCGCACGAAGTTGGACGCCTGGATGGAGTATCCCGATTTGCGCAGGAACACGGACGTGGCGGTCGTCGCCGTGAAGACGGAAAGCACCACGGCGGTGAGCCCAATCGCGACCAGCGCTTCCATGAGCGTAAACCCATGTGCGGTGACCGCCCCAGGGGACAGTTCGCCGCAGGCGACCTGTCCCCGCCGACCCATTCCTGACCCCGTGCGCAAAAGCCGCTGTAGTATCACCATACTAATTCGATTCCGAGATCGACTGCGTCAACGCGTAGATCGGCGTGATGACGGCCAGCGCGATGCCGCCCACCATGCCGCCGAGCGCCAGGATGAGCACCGGTTCGATGATGGAGGAAAGGTTGTCCAGCACCTGGTCCACCTGCTTCTCGTAGAACGCGGCGATGTCGGAGAGCAGTTCGTCCACGGTGCCGGCGCGTTCGCCCACGAGCACCATCTGCACGATCAAAGGGGGGAACAGCCTGCCATGCGCGCCGAGCCCGGCCGAGATCGTCTCACCCTTCTTCACGCGCTCCGCCGCGTCGAGCACGGCGGCCTTGAAGTGCACGTTGCCGAGCACCTCCGCCGTCACGCCGAACGCCTGCACCACCGGGATGTCGGTGCGTAGCAGGCCGGACACCGTGCGCGCGAACCGCGCCAGGTTCACCTTGCGCGCGATGGGGCCGATGATGGGGCCGTTGATGATGAACCAATGGATGGCGGAGCGGCCCGGCACGGTGCGCGCCGCCAGCGTGACACCGACGACGACGGAGACGATGATGACCACCATCAGGAACCCGTGGTTCTGCGTGAAGTCGGAGATGTTGATGAGGATCTGCGTCGCCAGAGGCAGCTTCACGTCACCGAACTGCTTGAAGACGTCCAGCAGCTTGGGGAGCACGAAGGTGAGCAGGCCCGTGGTGATGCCGAGCATCGCCACGAGGATGACGATGGGGTAGGTCATGGCGCCCTTCACCTTGGAGCGGAGGTCGTAGTCCTTCTTCATCTGCGTCGTCAGCTCCTCGAGCACCGTTTCCAGCGTGCCGGAGACCTCGCCGATCTGGATCATGCTGGTGAAGACGGACGGGAAGACCTTGGCGAACTTGCTCAAGGAGACGGAGAGCGGGCGCCCCGTCTCCACCTCCTCCTTGATCTTGGTGATGATGCGCTTGAAGGCCTTGGATTCCGCCTGGAGCGCCAACGTCGCCAGCGCCTCCGTGATGGAGAGGCCGGCGTGCACCATGACGCGCAGGTTCTCGGTGAAGAACACCTTCTGCGTGAGCGGAACGGTGGAGTTGTAGAGCAGGTAATTGTCGAGCCGTTCCATCATCGATGCCATGGCAGTGGGGTCATTCCTTGGTGACGCGCAGGATCTCCTCGATGGTGGTGACGCCCTTGATGGCCTTGGCGAAACCGTCTTCCGTCATGGACATCATGCCTTCCTCCACCGCCTTCTTCTTGATGGCGTCGGCGGTGCCGCCGGCGTTGATGATCTCGATGATGGGCTGCGTGAACTCCAGGATCTCGTAGATGCCCATGCGGCCCTTGTAGCCTTCGTTGTTGCACTGGCTGCAACCGCTGCCGCGCCAGAACATGGTGTCTTCCACCTTCTGCGTCTTGTCCACGATGTCGTTCTTCTGCAGCGTCCGCCAGATCTCATCCACGTTCATGGATTCGCGCAGCTGCTCAAGCGCGTGCGGCGGCATCTTGTACGAGCGCGTGCAGTTGGGGCAGACCTTGCGCACGAGACGCTGCGCCACGATGATGTTGCCGGTGAAGGCGATCAGGAACGGCGGCACTTTCATGTCCACGAGGCGGGGGACGGCGGTGGGCGCGTCGTTGGTGTGGAGCGTGCCCATGACGAGGTGACCGGTCATGGCCGCTTGTACGGCGATGCCGGCGGTCTCCTCGTCGCGGATTTCGCCGACGAGGATGATGTTCGGATCCTGGCGCAGCAGGGAACGGAGGCCCGCGGCGAAGGTGAAGCCGATCTTGCTGTTGACCTGCGATTGGTTCACGCCGGCCAGACGGTATTCCACCGGGTCCTCGATGGTGCTGATGTTCACCTTGGGGGTGTTCAGCATGTTGAGCACGCTGTAGAGCGTGGTGGACTTACCGGAACCGGTCGGACCAGTCACGAAGATGATGCCGTGCGGCTTCTTCATGTTGCGGACGATGAT
>JBEEJS010000185.1:0-11196 GCA_041169025.1 Candidatus Parcubacteria bacterium | reverse complement strand
TCTCGCGTCTGGAACGTGGCGACGGCGGCCTCCGATGTCGCCAACATGACGGAGAAATCCTTTGGTGTCATGACGTGTCCTTTCGTGCGATCGCTGCTGATGCCGCGAACGCCTGCACCATAAGGGAACGCGTCCGTACCGTCAACGCGATCAAAAACACCCGGCCATCACTGGCCGGGCGCTTCTTTGGTGTTACTTCTTGGAGGATTTCTTTTCCTTCTTCGGAGCCTGCTTCTCCTTGAGACCCTTGCGGTTGTCCCGGGTGAAGTAGAGCTTGGCGCGGCGCACCGCGTACTTCTTCACGACCTCGATCTTGGCGACGACCGGGGAGTTCACCGGGAAGATGCGCTCCACGCCCACGCCGGACGCGATCTTGCGGACGTGAATGGTGCGGCTGGTCTCGTCCTGGCCTTTGACGGCGATGACGGTGCCTTCGAACACCTGCAGGCGCTCGCGGTCCTCGCCCTTCGGACCGGTTTCCTTGATCTTCTGGTGGACGCGGACGACCATGCCCGGAACGATTTCCTCGGCCTTCACCGCCACGACCTCCACGGCCTCCTCTTTCACTTCCGGAACCGCTTCTTCGGCGGCGTTCTTGATGTCTTCGGCCATATGCGTTTCAGGCTCTTAAGCAGGGAATGGATGACTTGGCTTAGGGTAAGGCCATCCGTTTTAACGACGATATCGTAGACGCTTAGGTCATTTAAGTCAAGGCCGTATGTCCTTAGGTAACGGGCCCGGTTGTCCCGGTCCCTGGCGGCCGTTTCCTTGGCCACGACAGCCACGGATTTGCCCTCCCGGCCCGCGATGCGTCCGGCCCGAGTCCGGGCCGTGGCACCGATCCAGATGCGGATGGCGGGAACCTCGTACCGGGCGGTCATCATGCCGGTCAGTCGGCCCTGGAGGATGAGGGTCTTGCGCCGTTTGGCCATGCGGATGAGCCGCTTGTCGAAATCGAGGTCGATCTTCCGGTGTTTGTCCGCGTACCGGCCGAATTCGCTCACTGTCATCCCACGCTCCTTCGCCATGCGCCGGAAAATCGCACCCGCGTCCACCGTAGGCATGCCGAGCTTCTCGGACAGTCCCTGGGCAGCGCTGGATTTTCCGGAGCCGGACAGGCCGGAGATGGTGATCAGCATGCGCGCAGTTTACTGGCTCTTGTGGTTGCCTTCAAGTCCTTTGATGACGTGCTGCAATTCCTTGGGCAGCGGAGCCTCGAAGGACATGCGTTCGCCGGTCTTGGGGTGGTTGAAGGAGAGCTTGCCGGCGTGCAGGAAAAGGTGGGGTACCGGCAGGCGATTCGGACGGCCGGTGCCGTACAGCGGGTCGCCAGCCACCGCGCAGCCGATGGCGTGCATGTGCGCGCGGATCTGGTGGGTGCGGCCGGTCTCGGTGCGCACGGTGAGCAGTGTGGCGCGCGGCCAGCGTTCCTCCACGCGGTAGTGCGTGATGGCTTCCTTGTCGCCGTCCTTGGCCAGGTGGCGCGCGGCCATCTTGCCGTCGCCCTTCTTGCGGCCGATGGCAAGGCGGATGGTGCCGGAATCCTCGGGAGTGGTGCCTTCCACGAGCACGGTGTAGACCTTCTCGATGTCGTGCATCTGGAACTGCTCCTTCAGGTTCTCGTACGCCTTCTTGGTTTTGGCGACGACCATCACGCCGGACGCGTCGCGATCAAGACGGTGCATGATGCCGGGGCGGGTGACGTCCTCGCCGACCTTGGCGATCTTGGGGAAGTGCGCCAGCAGGGCGTGGGCCAGCGATTCATGGTCCGTGGGCACGGCCGGGTGGACCAGCATACCGGAGGGCTTGTTGATGACGATGACGTCATCGTCCTCGTGGAGGATGTCGAGCTTGCCCTCCTTCCATGGCTTCATGGAAATCTCCTTCGGCTTCTCTTCGGCATCCATGTCGATGACTTCGTCGATGCGGAGCGCGTAGTGCGGCGTGACGGTCTTGCCGTTCACCGTCACCTGGCCGGCCTTGATGGCGGCCTGCGCGTGGGTGCGCGAAAAACCTTGCACCTGTTTGGTGAGGTAGACGTCGATGCGGGTGCCGACGTCCTCTGCAGTGGCGATCAGGTGTAGTTTCATAAGAAATGTTTGGTCGGCCCAGAAGGACTCTATTCAAGGGGCAGAGATATTTTACTCGCCATTTTTGCCGATCGGGGTTTGAATGCGTGGTCGGCCCAGAAGGACTCGAACCTTCAACCGCAGAGATATAAGCTCTGTGCTCTAACCATTGAGCTATGGGCCGCCATGAACCGTCCGGAGTCCTGGGGCGAGGCGCCACGAGGGACACCCATAGGATACCAGACCCTAGCACTGCCAGACGATATTGACAATCACCCTGAAATGCCCTATTGTCGACCTACCTTTCACGCTCTTTTTAAGGAGGTACGTCGATGGCAGACGACGGAGTTCAGCCGACTCGGCGGCCTTCAGACAGTTCCGTGCGCAAACTGGCCCGCAAACTCACGCCGGAGCCGGTCAAGGCGCTGTTTCGCCCCGAAACGGGACCGAAACGGAAGACCCTCTTGCCGCCCGACGCATCGCAGCTGTACGGCCTTCCCGCCGTGCGCATCGGCGAGCAGTCGCGCGCCGTCATCAACGCCGACCTCGCCACCTTGCAGCATGAGCTCGATCTGCGCGTCGGTCGCATCCTGCACAAGCGGCAGATCTGCCGGTTCCTGGCGTTCAGCTGCGGCACCATGCTGCTCGGCGCAAACGTATTCGCCATCACCCTCGCGCCGCATGTGGTGCGAGCCTGGCAGTGGTGCGTCGCCTGGGGAGCGCTGGCCGCGTTCAACCTCGCCTGGCACGCGTACTTCGCCCGGAAACGAAGCGCCGTGCAGGCCGATCGCGCCTGGGTGGAGCAGTCGTACGCCTTGGCGAACGAGGTGCGCAACGCCATCGATCGCGCCATCCATAACGCGCAGCTGCTCCGGTCGTATTCACCGAGCAAGCCGGTGCCTCCGCCTCCCGGGAAGAAATGACGCGCCGCGCCGCGGTAAGCATCGCCACACGCAAACGAAGACCCGCCGGAATCCCGGCGGGTCGTTTTCTATTCTGGCGCGTACGGGTATTCACCCGTTCGCGGCGTCATTCCGACGTGAGAGGCGTCGTCAGCGTGGTGCCGAGGTGCTGGTGAAGCGTCGCCGATGCGCAGGCATAAGCGCGCCTTTGAACGGGTTGTCTTCCAACGCGCGGCATTGCGCTGAGGTGAAGCCGTACGCGGCATCGCATGCGGCGGCTACCTCGGCGAGATCGGGGAAGCACAGGTCGTCATCCCCATCCACGGTCAGACAGACGCCGGCGTCGAGAAGTTCGGCGATGCCGAGCTCGCCCACGTTCTTGATGAGGCCGCCACCGAGATTGGAAAGCGGGCACATGGCGACGCGGATGTTCTCGGCGACGACGCGTTTGACGAGTTCCGGATCGTCCTTCAGCGGCCTGGCGTGGCCGACGGAATGGCACCGCAGCACTTCAACGGCCGTTCGCACGTTGGCGAGCAGGCGCTGGCGATACGTATCCGCCGGCTCGGGTGAGACCCATTCGCCTGCGTGACAGTCGCGTCGCACGTTGGTGCCGAAGGTGAGGGCGTACGCGGGCAGATGGCGCTCGGGAGGGAAATCCGCCTCGTTGCAGGCCATGTCCATGCCGACCTCGCCGTCGAACTCCAGAATGGCTCGGGCGATCTCCACGCCACGGTCAGGATCGGCTTCTCGGCCAATACAGGCTACGGGCAGCACGTCCACGCGGTACGTGTTCGATGCGAGCGCGCAACCTTTGTGCACGGCGGCGATCACCTGCTTCAGGCTAAGCCCACCGAAGACGTGGTACTGCGGGGCGAACTTCGGTTCTTGGTAGGCCATGCCTTGCAGCGCGCGGTGACGCACGTAGGTCTCGGCCGCCAGTTGCAACGCCTCTTCGGTTTGCAACACGCCGGTCACCGTGCCGAACTTGGCGATCATGTCGCTGTGCGGATCGGTGAAGTAGGCGCGCCACGCGCTCACGCTGGCGAAGGGGAACGTCTTCCCGGCCATGCGGTACAGCTCCAGGATGATCTTCTCCATGGGTATGCTGCCATCCAAGTGATCGTGGGAACCGGCCTTGATATACGGTTTCATCGCGGACTCCTTTGAAAAGGGCGTGGCTTCACGGTAGTCGCGCGCGGGGCAATGGTCAATGCATGCTTCGGAGGCCTCGCGCTTCGGATGAAACTGAAACGCTTGGCGAAACCGCCCAACGTTGCTAGCGTTCACGTACGACCTTCCCACTCGCTTGCCCTTTTCCCAACGCACCGCAACAGGAGTCACCGATGCGAAACACCCTCGTCCTTACCCTCTTCATGGCGCTCGCCGCCTGCGCGGGCAACACGCCACCCGCCCGCACTGCTGCGGGCAGCACCGGCGTCCAACATGCACCGCAGGCCATCCGTCAGTCGGAATCCGGCCCAGGCGAGACTGCGCCAGCCAATCCGTCCGTCGAAACCCCGCCGGCGGTTCCACCCGACATGCAGCCGTCGTCCGGCTGGATGGGCGGCCCGCACGGCAACGATGTCGTGTTCCTGCACACCGTACCCGGTCAACCGAAACCGGATGCCGTCCTCATCTTCTCATATGCGCCGAAAGGCCCGCTGACGGCCGCAAAGCATGCCGCGGCGTTCCGCGACATGATGCTGGAGCGCCTCACCGATTCCGACATCGGCGAGGTGACGGCGTCACCTGGTGGCGATCTGGCCTGGTTCCCGCTTTCCCGGAAAGGGGAGTCTGGCGATGCCGCGCGCGTCGCTCGCGTGATGGTCGCTGATTCGCGGAAAGCGCCCGACGTCGTCATCATCGTTCAGGGCTCCTGGCAGAAAGGGAACGCCGCGCGTTTCGAACGCGACCAAGGCATCATCCTGGAAGGCTTCAGGAACAATTGGGAGCCGACAGGTGCGCCGCTTCCCGAGCCGCCCGCGGCCCGTTCCGCTCCGCCCGGTGACATCCCCATGCGCACGCCAGGCAGCCTGGCGCTTTGACCGAAAAGACCCGCTTCATGCGGGTCTTTTTCCTTGTCGCGGGACGGCTCCCGGCGGACGCCAGACGCAAAGCGCGCAATGCCGGAAAAGCGCATGACCTGCCAATACCGTGCTACCATAGGAAGGATATGCAGCCCACATTGGCGCGCCCCGCGGCGACCGTTGCGTCCACGTTGTCGCTCCTTGTCGCGCTCTGCGCGACAGCGGTCCTGCTTCCCGTTTCCGCATCGGCGGCGAAGTACGTCGTCGTCACGAAGGCGGTGAACACCGTCGCGCCGGGAGCTGCGGCAGTCGCGGGAGGCGCTTTCGATATCGTCACGTACCGACATGACGTCACCGGTTTCGTCCGCGACGCGCAGGTTCCTCACGACGAGCATGGCGTGGGCGGTCTGGCGATCCATGCCCTGGAGAAGGGCGGCGCGGCGGAGTTCATCGTCGGTTCCGGCGCCGGTGCGGTTCCCGCGGTGCGCGTGCTGCGCGCGGACGGTACGCAAGTGAGCGCGTTTCCCGCGTTCAGCGACGCGTACCGCGCCGACGTGCGCGTCGCCGCCGGCGATCTGGACGGCGATGGCGCGGCGGAGATCGCCGCTTCCACCGGTGCCGGTCCGTCGGCGCGCGTCCGCGTCTTTGATGCGTCAGGCAAGGCTCGCAGCGATGGCTTCCTGCCGTACGGCGCGGGATTCCGCGGAGGCGTGGCCATCGCGGTTGGCGATTGGAATGGCGATGGTCGCGCGGACATCGCAACCGTTCCGTCCTCGAGCGGCGGTCCTCACGTGCGGCTGTGGGACGCATCCGGCCACCTGACCGGCGAATTTTCCGCGTTCGATGCCGGCGCGGTGGGCGACTATGATGTCGCGGCGGGAGATCTTGATGGTGACGGCAAGGACGAACTGGTCGTGGCGCGGACGGATGTCGGCAATCAGGAAGTGCGCGTCTTTGCTCCATCAACTGGCGCCCTTCTGCGGTCGTTCGTCGGCGGCCCCAAGGACAGCGGCGCGACCGTGGCCGTGGGCGACGCGGACGGCGACGGCAAGTCCGACATCCTGCTTGTCGGAGGCGCGACGTCAATGAGCCTGTACGCGTATGCCTTTGATGGCACGCTGGAATCGCAGACGCCGGTCGCCGACCTGCATGGCATGGCGCGCGCGGCGGTGGGCCCGCTGGGCGCCTCCGGCATCGGCGCGGCAAGCACGCGTGTCGCGGTCGCTGCGTTCACCACCGGCGACGCGAAGAACGACGCCCCTAAGTACGTGGAAGTCGATGTCTCCGAGCAACGCCTCCGCGCGTACGAGCATGGCAAATTGGTGAAGACGTTCCTGGTGGCGACGGGCATGAAGAAATATCCCACGCCCATCGGTGACTTCTCCGTGCTCGAAAAGCCGTTCAAGGTGAATTACAAATGGAACTACGGTGCGGGCAATCCGGACAACTACGACCTCGGCTGGGTCACCTGGAACCTGCGTTTCCAGCCGCACGTCTACATCCATTACGCGCCATGGCGCTCCCGGTTCGGCGTGGCGGGCAGTCACGGCTGCGTGAACGTCTCCAAAGCGGACGCGCAGTGGATCTACGCCTGGGGCGAGGTGGGGATGCCGGTGACGGTGCGGGAGTAGGCTTGCCTGTTTCGGTTGCGGGGCGTATCTTGTCCTGAACCAGAGCGAAGGAGTCCGTCATGGCCTTTCCGGAACCCGTTTCCCTCAATGTCCCCGTCACGGTGCCGCTTACCGGCAAAGTCCTTTCCGTCATTCCGCCTCCGCAAGGCAGCGCGTTGATGCTCGTGGAGATGGAAGTCGCCAACCGTTGGGGTGAGGTGCTTGTCTGCAAGACCCGGCTCGACACGGGGAAGCGGATCTTCCTCGACATCCACTTTCCGAACAACCCGGATGCCGAGGCGATGCTTCGTCTCCTCGCGCCGCACGTCTGCGACATGCTGCACTCGGAATTCGATGCGTGCTGAACGACGTCGCCGTCCTCCTGATCGGGGGGACGGCGATATTATTTTTTTTGGGCAGGTACCATGGATCCCGGAGACGGGCACGTGTCGCATCCAAAACAAAAATCCCGGCGCGATGCCGAGATTCTTGTGGTGGGCGGCAGAGGAGTCGAACCTCTGACCTTCACAATGTCAATGTGACGCTCTAACCAACTGAGCTAGCCGCCCGCTTGGACGCCTGGCCGCCGGATAAGGCTGGCCGGGGTCGGAATCGGACTAGGGGCAATATAGAGGATGGGCGGGGATTAATCAAGATGCCCCGGGAATGGGAAACGCCGCGGTCATGAGACCGCGGCGCAAAGTGGTCAGGAGGGAAGGACTTGCGCCTTCAATCTTTCCGGAAACCCGGAAGGCATCCCTGTTCATGCTGCCTCCTGTCGTCTTTCGACGCTAACACGTTTCCTTCAGCGTTTCAAGGCCCCTCGGCGGGGAGCGGGGTCTTGTGGCCGAAGACGATCAGCGTGTTCGATCCGAGGATCATCGCGCCACCGACCGCGGCCGACCAAGTGACCGACTCCGACAGGAACAGCACCGCGACGATGATTGATACCACCGGCTCCAAATACGAACTGGCGGAGATGGCCGCCACGTTCAATCGTTCCATGGATGCCAGGTAGAAGCGGTTCGCCGCGTAGAAACCCATGAACCCGTAGATGAGCACGGCGCCGGCGACGCGCGCGTTGAACGCCGGAAACCCCGCATGGAACGCCACGGGGAAGATACAGGGCGCGGCCAGGACGAGGATGAGCGCCAGTTCGGCGTCGCGCGGCACGTCCTTGGGGAAGCGGGACTGGTTCATGACGGAACCGGCGTACGTGACCGCGCTCAAGGTGCCGAGGATGATGCCGAGCATCGATCCATGCCACGAGAGTTGCGGGAGGAGTAGCACCGCCATGCCGCCCATGCCGAGCGCCACGGCCGCCGCTTCCCGTTTGGAGGGCCAGTTGCCGTAGAACAGCGGTTCAAAGACGAGGACGGCGAACACCGGCATCAGCGCGTGCGTCAGCGCGGCATTGGCCACCGTCGTCTCTTTGATCGCCATCTGATACAGCAGGCTGGTGGACGCGAACGCGCCGACCTGCGAGAGCATCCTCCATGGATGATCGCGCATGATGCCGAGCGCGGCGCTGCGACCCTTCGCTCCGATGGTCGCCATGCTGATGACGGCCGCGACGCAGACGCCCAGGAACACCGCGACGGGCGCGGGCATCGGCAGGAGCCGGAGGACGACGGACGAATTCACGCCCCAGATGAGGAAGGCGATGAGCGCGAACAGGTATCCCATGCGGGCCTCCGATGTGCCGTTATTTTTTTTTGCACGCAATCGATTGCGGGCAGGGGACGCGCGCGTGGTGCGCGTATGAAATGAGCGCGCTCACCATACGCGAAAAACGGCCCCCTGGCAAGGGTGCCGTTCCGGTATTTCCTGGAGTGTCCGCGCGTCGGCCTGCCCGCGTCCTTAAGCGATCGCCACCGCCCCCGAAGCCCCCGCCGTCATCGCCGCGATCGCCACCGCGCCGCCCGCGGGCGTCTTGCCCAGCGAGGCGTGAATGGCAGTCAGCACCGCCTGCTCCGCTTCCACGATGGTCATGGAAGGGAAGCAGAGCCGCGCCGTTCGCCGATCTCCCTCCGGCTTCAGCGATGCCACCAGGCCCAGTGCGCTGCCATGCTTCTCCGTCGCGATCAGCACGCAGATGCCCGCCGCGCCTTCGTACAGCAGACCCACGATGTCGGCGTCCGGCGAGTTCATCATCAGCTCGTCGATCACTCCTTCGGCTTCGCCTTCGGAGGAACCAGCGTGCGCGAAATCCTGCCGCACCAGCACGGACCAAGCGGTGCGCGTGACGGGATCGAACTTCAGGCGTGCGAGCGCGCGGCCCCAGAGCTTGAGCGTGGAGATGGTGCGCGTGCGGTACAGGTTCTGCACCACCTCGTCGCGCCTGGCTCCCGCCGCAACCAGCGCCGATGCGATATCAAGCGAGCGCGGCGTCACGGACGACGTCTTGAAGCTGCGCGTCTTGGAGACGATGCCCGCCATCAGGCAGGTGGCGATGTCGGCGTCCAGGAAATGCTCGCCGCCGTCCTTCAGCATGCAGTACAGCACCTCGGCGCAGGACGTGGCGGTGATGTCCACGTAGTTGATATTGCCGTGACGCTCGTTGGACGAGTCATGGTCGATGTTCACCACCGGCGTGGCATGGAAGAACTCGGCGTGATCGGCGAAGAGGCGTCCGAGTCCGGCGTAGTCCGGCGTGTCGAGCGATACCACCAGGTCGTACTTGTAATCGGAGTGCAGCGTGGTGACGTCCGCGTCCTTGAACTGCCCTTCCTTTGGCGTGACGTTGATGTGCAGCTTGTCGCCCTTCAGGTCGTACGAGAGCTCGTCGAGCTTGGTGCGGGCCACGTCCACGATGATGGTGAACTTCCGAAGCTGGTTGATGGCGCCTTTGATCTCGCCGATGCCCGGCAGGAAGGCCAGCATCTTGGGGACGACGAATCCGTCGGCCACGATGTCCGCCTTCTTGCCGCGCGCTGCCAGGACGCGGGCCAGCGCCAGCGCCGTCGCCACCGCATCCGTGGTCCATTCCTTGCGGAAGGTGATGAGCACGTGCTCGGCACGACTGACGGCGTCCAGGAATTTCTTTTCGTCTTTGATGGCCATGCTGTTGCGTTCCAGGGAGTCCGATTAAGGGAATAGGGGACCTTAACGGGCGGGGGAGGAAGCGTCAATATTCGGCGGTCAGGGCGGCGTATGCCTTGACTCCGGTACGGCGCCAGGTAGGCTCACGGCAGGTGAAAAGGAGTCGGAACGATGCCAGACATCGGAGAATACGTCGTGCTCTGCGTGGACGGCGAAGAATACGTCAGCGATACCGCCAAGGATGAAGCGACGGCAAGGCGCAAGGCAGCCGAGACCGAGGAGTGGGCCAGGACGCACGGTTGGCTCGGGCACGTGAAGATCAGGACGCCGCGCGGGACGTACATCGAAGGACCGTTCCTGGCCGATGCGCCGCCCGCCGATGACAAGAAGGATGTCGGAAAAGGCGGATACGAATTCCTGTGAGTCACCGTCCGCTGACGCGGCGCGCAAACGAAAGACCTGGCTGCTTGGCCAGGTCTTTTTCCGTCATGGCATCGGCTGCTCGGTCTTCGCGCCCGTCGGCACCATCCAGATGGCCGGTCCGGCGAACGCCGATGTCTGCAGGTGATGCACGCCGTAGTCGAGCACGTCGCCGGGCAGCGTCTGGAGCGCGCCGGTCTCGCCGGGTTTGAGACGGAGCTTGCTCGAGACCGGTGCGCCCTTGTCCGGCCCGAGCCAGACGTCGATCGATTTCTGGGTGGCGTTGGTGATTTGCAGCGATTGGCCGGGCGCGACCTTCACGCACCGCGGCGACGGGATGTCCTCGTTGATGCTGGCGTTCACCGTGGAGCCGACCGAGTCCGGGCAGACCGGCGCGGCGGGCGCGGCGGAGTCGGCGGCGAGGAGGCCGGTGGGGAAGAACGAGATGCTGTTCAAGAGTGCGGCGTATTCCATGACGAGCGGGTCCTTGTCGTTGCCTCCTTGCGGGCCGGTGAACAGGTATGCGCGTCCGTTCACGAGCGCAAGTCGGTACGTTTCCGAATACAGGCCGTCCACGTCCCATTGGAGCGCGGGAACGCCGCCGATGGCGATATCGGCGGGCGGGTTGGATGAGGAAGGACCGTAACTCATTCCGAAACTCGTCTCTCCCGGATGCGCCTCGATCCAGGTCATGGCGTCCTTCACGTCCGGTGCGGGGAACACCGTCATCGTGATCGATTCCGGACCTTCCGCCCAGTTTCCGCGTTGGGAAGCCTCGTACGTTGATTTCTGATACACCGCCGCGCGCCCCACCGACATGTTCTCTTCCGGCGTCGCGGGAAGGGTGAGTAGTACGAATCCGTTTTGGCCGCCATGATAATCGAACGCCACGCCCAAGCGGTCGTCACGGAATTGCTTGGTCATGGGTTGTGAAGCGAGAGGCATGTTCGCAGGAGACGCGTCCTGCGTCGGACGGAGGGCAGTCAGAAGGGCGCCCATGATTGCTACGGTGATGGCAGCGGATGAGAGGACGATGATGGTATTGGATGGGCGATACATATTGAGAGGCTACGGTGTGAGCATAGCAGATTGCCAGGTGCCCCGGTTTCCTTATCACACTTGA
>JBEEJS010000184.1:0-3593 GCA_041169025.1 Candidatus Parcubacteria bacterium | reverse complement strand
AGACGATCTCGCAATATTGAGTTGTCGGTTGGGCACCGGGCCGCACGCGTGCTGACCACTAGCGCAACCGCCACCTTGAGTCACTGCTGCCGAAAGGACGATATAGGCCGCCCAGGGCCATAGCAAGGCGCAAAAGCCCCAACAAACCCCCCAGCCGCCATATCATGCCCCATCCCCCGCAACATTTCAAGCTCCCCCGCCCCGGACGGTCCGGGGCGGGGAATAAGGCGGAAAATGCTAGAAGGCGAGGCCCAGGATGTACCCCATGGCTACCGTCGCCACCAGGGAGCAGCCCACCTCGTACAACCACAGGGCCGGCCGGCGCTTCATCCAGATGACCTCGATGCTGCTGCCCGCGGAAAGCAGCACCCAGGCGAAGACGCCAAAGACCGCGCCGCCCCACCCGCCCAGCGCCATGAACTGCGGCGACTGTCGCGCGTGGCCGATGAGCATGGACAGCGCCGCGGCCGCGAACAGGTTGGCCACCAGGTTCCAGGCCATGTTCGGGATCATGTCCGCGAACTTCTCCTTGCCGGTGGGGTGCACGTCCGCCAGTTTCATCCAGAGCGTGCCGCCCACGGGACCGTGGAGCAAAAAGCCGATTACGAACGAAGCGACCGCCGCCAAAACGATTGATCCGAGCATAGCCGATGATTATGGGCGCAATCCGCCCGTCCCCTCATTCTACCACGCGTCCCCCAAAAGCCGCCGCCAGCCCGTCCCCGCCCGCCATCACCCGTCCTGGGGCGGCCACCGGAGCGGTGCCGTACGCGCCAGGAATGAGCCCGCCTTCGCTGCCAATGCCGCGCTTCTGCTCCGTCACCACTCCTTCTATCTTCACCGGCTTCCCAAGAAGCGTGCCGAGCACCTTCTCCAGCACGCGCCGATGCTTCTCCTCGTTCATCTTGTCGCGGTGGAAGGCGAAATCGAACCCGATCCGCACCATGTTCCCCGCCACCTCCGCCGGTTCGCCCACGCCCAGCAGGAACGAGAACGCCGCGTTCTCCTCCCCCGCCCGCTGCACGAACTCGGCCCAGCGGGCCTTGAGCGCCTGGACGGTGGTCACATGCCCACCCTCCGCCTCCTGCCGCACCACTGCGCTGGAAGCAGCGTCATCCGCCACCCGCGCAACCTCAACCACCGCCGTCGGCACCTCAACAAACGCCACCGCAGGCCGCACCAAAGCCGCCACCGCCTCCTTGATCCTCTCCAACTCCGGCCGCCCCGCCTGAACGGTCGCGGGTACTTCGGCTATCTCCACCTTCGTCACCGCCGGTACAGTTTGCCTCGCGGGAGTTGGCGGTTGCTCGAGAGTTGCGGAAACGGGTTCGCCGAGCGTGGAGGGGCGTCCGGTGACGCTTCCGCGAGATACGGCATGGGCAACCGTACTTTTATCACCATCCCCCGAAAGCCTGCGAGCGGAGGCGTCACTGGTCGCCCCGTCTTCGCGAGCGGCGGACAAAGATTCGCAGATCCGCACCACCGCCAATTCCAAAGGCAACTGCACCGGATGCGCCCGCTTCATGTCCTGCTTCTTCTCCAGCAGCGTCTCTATGGCTTGCACAAGAGAAGCCGTCTCCGCCAGCGCCACCCACCCCTCCAGCGCAGTCTTCCGCTCCTCATCCAATTCCTGCGCGAACATCTCCGCGGAACCAGCCAGCTTGGCCAGCAGCGTCTTGCGCAGCAGCTCCGTGGCATCGCCCGCGAACTGCTCCAAGTCCGCGCCGCCTTCAAGGCAGTCGCCGATGACGCCCAACGCGGTCCGCGCATCCCGCCGCAGCAGCGCCTCTGTGAACGATGCCAGCGCGGCATACTCCGAGCGCGGCAGCACCACCAGCGCCTGGTCGTAGGACACGTGCTTGCCGTCGCCCATCGCCATCACTTTGCCCAGCAGGCCCTCGGCGTCGCGCAAACAGCCGTCGCTGTGACGGGCGATCTCTTCCAGCGTACGCCGGTCCACCTTGCACTTCTCGCGTTCGGCGAGCGCGTGAAGGCGCTCCACCAGATCAGTGAACGGGATCTTGCGGAAATCGAAACGCTGGCAGCGCGACACGATGGTTGCGGGCACCTTGTGCAGTTCCGTGGTGGCCAAGATGAACACCACGTTCTTTGGCGGCTCTTCCAGCGTCTTCAGCAGCGCGTTGAACGCCTCCGTCGTCAGCATATGGACCTCATCGATGATGAAGACCTTGTATTTCAGCTTGGCCGGCGCAAACCGCGCGTGTTCTATGACGTTATCGCGCACGGCGTCGATGCCCCTGTGCGACGCGGCGTCGATCTCAATCACGTCCAGCGCCGCGTTCTCCGTGATGGCCACGCACGACGCGCATGCGCCGCACGCCACCGCGTCCTTGGACTCCGCGCGCCCCAAGCAGTTGAGCGCCTTGGCCATGATGCGCGCGATGGTGGTCTTGCCCACGCCCCGCGGCCCCGAAAACAGGTACGCATGCGCGATCCTTCCGGTGGCCACCTCGAATTCCAGCGTGGTTTTCACGTGGTTCTGCCCGGCGACGTCGGCCCAGGTCTGGGGGCGGTATTTGCGGTACAGGGTCTGGGACATGCAGGTGGGAATCGAGTTGAGGATAGCATTGGGCGGGGGTTCGGGCAAAGGGCGGAACTGCGGGGTTTTTACGCAGCCAGGACGGTTTTCCACATTGCAACGTATAAGCAACATCGCCCTCTACCGACAGGTAGAGGGCGATGTTGTGCGCTGGGCTATCGCTACCGGACTGCCCCAGGAGTTGCGGTCGCCGAGGCAATCGCTCCCTCAAGCTCCGTAACGGTCATCGCCTTGCCAAATACGTCCCTGAAATACGCGGACTCGTCTCCGCGACCGACCGTGCCGTCAGCATTGACCGTGAATTTTCCTTGCGCCCACCCGTATACCGAATACAATTCTGGACCCTGTTGTTTGATTACGACGATGACATGCTGTCCTTTTTCGAATGTCGGGGAATCTTCCGCTTGGAACGTCTCCGTTCCAATGGTGCCACCGATGACTTGCACTGTCACTTCAGAAGATGTCAGGTGCTTCGGGTTGAAAAGGTACTTCTCAACTCTAATACTTGCATTCGTCAGGATATCCTGCTTGTTCTTACGCCAGACCGAAGCCTCCCTTATCGCCTCTGTCGCCTGAACGGTACCAATGATAATCCCGTCGGATTGAGAAACGATTTCAGAGAGAGAAACTTTCGGGAGTAACGCATGCACGTCGGTGACCGCGACTGAATCCTGTCTACCATGGAAATACGCGGCTCCAGCGACCGCAGCGCCGACAATCACGAGAACCGCGAACGAAAGCGGTACGATGTTTTTCTTCATATGCAAGTAAGATATATGACCGACGACTACGGATAGATCGCGTTGATGCCGTTGAGGTCGTCGGTCTCCAGACTCCGTTTGTTCTGCTCACCAGGTCCAGAGCTATAGTACATCGTTTTGGCGATGTCGCCTCCGCCGTAGAGATCCAGAAGGGTCAGCCAATGTCCCAATTCGTGAGTGGCGACGTTTTGCACGTCGTATGCCGACGAAGGGCTACCAGTGGTCGACCACGAGTAGGATGTGTTAAAGACCGTATCGGCATCGGTAATCGT
>JBEEJS010000183.1:0-3327 GCA_041169025.1 Candidatus Parcubacteria bacterium | reverse complement strand
GCCTCCGTCCCGGAGAAGACGCTCGGTCGCGTGACCGTGGTCAAACACGTCACCAGGAAGTTCAAGGACGGTTCGTGGGGCCTCGGCATCGTGCTCAGCGCCAGTTCCGAGTTCGTCCAGGTCATCCCCGACAGGCGTCACGTGGATGGCAACATCTACATGTGCCAGGGGTTCGTGGACGGCAGCGACAACGGCGGATACGCCTTGGCGCTCGGCGAGTTCCTGGTCGAACACTTCGGCGCGCCGTACGTGGTGCGCGCGCAAGTGCCGCGTGGCCCGCATGCGGTGAACCGCGAGCCGTTCGGCACGTTCTCCATGGAGATCCCGGACGACCAGGGCCATGAGCTGTTCTGGAACCTGCTCGACTGCACGCGTACCGATCACATGATCGACAATCCGAGCAACATCAGCGAAATCACTCGGCTCGCCGTGCACGCGTTCGGCGACGACGACATCTCCATGACCGTAGCGACGTTCCCCAACGGGGCGTTCACGCTGATGGCCATGTGCGAGGAGTTCGACCTGGCGATGCATGGCTGGCCGGAGCTGAAGCAACTGGACCTCAACGTATCCACGCGTCGCGCCGGACCAGCCGGAGCGTTCCGCAACGGGACGCTCGGACTGGCGCAAGGACTCGCCGATTTCTTCGGAGCCGGCGACCTGGAGAAAGCCTGCTTGCCGCGCGGTCCCGTGGGGATGTAGCGGTTCGGGCAACGACGCACTCGCGAACGACGCAATTGAAAAGCCGGTCCCTGCTGGGGCCGGCTTTATTCTTTCGTGCGCGTTCAGCGGCGTGGCTGGATGTGGAACACCGTCTGCGCCAGCCGGTCCGCGGCGTCCATGATGACGTCGCCATCCTTCAGGCCTTGGACCCACTCTTCGGGGATGCCCTGCAGCCCGACGTTCGCGCCGACCATGGCACCGACCATGCTGCCGGTGGTGTCGGCGTCCTGACCGGCGTTGACCGCGGTGAGCACCGCCTTGCGGAAGTCGCTCGCATGCACTGCCGCGGTGGCGATGGCGAACGGCACGGACTCGAGGGAGGAGAAGCCGGTGTTGATGTCCTTGCGGAGCGCGTCCTCGTCGCCGCAAAGCGAATGCGCGTGTCCGAGGCGGCTCGAGAACGACGGTTGCGCTGTCCTGAAGCCGGCGTACTGCCGTTCCGCGCTGCGTGCGGCCTGGTTGGCGAAGTTCAGCGCGTCGATGCCGGCGCGACCGCCATCGTCCTTGAGCGTCGCGGGTTTTCCAAGGTGCGCCATGGCGAACCCGAGCGCGATGGAAGCGATGCTCGCGCGCGGATCAGAGTGCGTCATGAGCCCGAGCGCCATGGCGTCGCCGATGAACGTGGCGTATCGCGGCTGCCAGATGACGTCGCGATCGTTCGCCCAGAGATGCAGCACGGAGAGCGCGGCGATCTTCATCGCCGGTCCGCTGCCGAGGCCGCGGTTGATGCCAGGCGGCGGTTCGGCCGCAGGCGTTTCGGGCATGCGCCCGAGTTTGCCGCCGGTGTCGAACCAGGCCTGCAGCTCCAGCGCGGCGTCGCGCGTAGTGCCGCCCCAACCGAAGGTGCTCGATTCGTACGCGTCGACGAGGCCGCGAGCCTGCGCGCGGAGGTCGAACCCCCGGGCGCGGACGATGGCGTTCAGCGTGACGAGCGTGAGTTGCGTGTCGTCCGACCATGCGCCGGGCACGTGCTGCGGCGCGTCGTCACGAAGGACCGGTTGCAGCATCGGGCAATAGCCGCGGATACCTTGGCCGTTCGTGGCCGTGAGGATCGCCTCATGCGTCATGTTCTCCACCGGCACGCCAAGCGCGTCGCCGACGGCCAGGCCGATGAAGCAGCCGCGGATGCGATCGAGCAGGGCGGGTTCGGTGCGTGCGTTTGAAACGGTCATTCGTATCTCCCGTGTGTGCAGGCCTGGCTGCGCGGTCTTGTCGCAGGAAAGGTGCGCGGCTATGATAGGCATGTTCACTTCCTATGTCAATCATCATCGGCATCGACGCATCACGGGCGAACGCGCTCCAAAAGACCGGCGTGGAGCGGTACGCCTTTGAGGTCATCCAACGGCTGAAGCGCGAGATCCCGGCGGAATACCGGGTGCGTTTATATTCGCGCGAGCCGCTGCAAGGTGCGCTCGCGGAACTGCCCACCAATTGGGAGTCAGCGGTGCTCGCTTGGCCGCCGCGCCGCCTGTGGACGCAGCTGCGGCTGTCCTGGGAAATGTACCGCCGTCCGCCGGATCTGCTCTTCGTGCCGGCGCACGTGCTTCCGCCGCTCCTGCCGCGCCGCAGCGTCGTCACCATGCATGACGTCGCCTTCATGCCGTTCCCTCGCGCGTACACGCCGCACGGCGCGCTGTATCTCCGCGCCGACGCCATGCTCGCCGTGCGCCGCGCCACGCGCATCTTGACCGTGTCCGAATTCTCCAAACGCGAGATCGCGAAATGGTTTGGCGCAGCTCCGGAAAAAATCAGCGTGACGCCGCTGGCGTACGACGCGGCACAGTATCATGCGGTGCCAAAGGAAGAAGCGGCGCGCGTGGCGGCCAAGCGCGGGTTGAACGGCCCGTACTTCCTGTTCGTCGGCCGCCTGGAGCGCAAGAAGAACCTCGGCGGATTGTTCGCGGCGTTCCGCGAATACAAGTCCGTGCATCCTCGCGCAGCGGAATCGCTCGCGCTGGTGGGCGGCCGCGGCAGGGGATTCGCGCACGAACATCACGCGCTCGACGGTTGGCCGGGCGCCGCTCGCGCGGTGCGCGAACTCGGGTTCGTGCCGCAGGAAGATGTCGCCGCGCTGTATGCGGGAGCGACGGCGCTGGTGCTGCCGTCATGGTATGAAGGGTTCGGGCTGCCGGTGATCGAAGCGTTCGCTTGCGGGACGCCGGTGATCGCGGCGCGCGCTGCTTCGCTGCCGGAGGTGGCGGGGGACGCGGCGCTGCTGGTCGATCCGGCACGCCCGCACGAATTGGCCGATGCGCTCTCTCGTCTCGCGGAAGACGCCGCGCTTCGGGCGGACCTGGTGCGGCGCGGACATGAACGGGTGAAGGCGTTTTCCTGGGACGCGTGCGCGCGCGGGACGTGGGAGGCGATGAAAGCGGCGCTTGAGGACGGGGCTCCGGCACGCGCGGAGGATGCGCATCGAGGATAAATGAAAAGCTCCGGTACCCTATGGTACCGGAGCGGAAGTCGGCGGAGAATCTTTCGGACTCATCCGGCGATGTGTTGGGTCAGATGTGCGTGGTGGCGAAACGTTTCGCGTCGCTGTTGCGCTTCTGAGCGATGCGGCGGTTCGGGTTCGTCTTCGCGTCGGCGTTCTTCTTGTCTTTG
>JBEEJS010000182.1:0-6782 GCA_041169025.1 Candidatus Parcubacteria bacterium | reverse complement strand
TGGTGGGCGAACTCCGCGACCTGGAGACCGCCGAGGTCGCCATCCAGGCCGCGCTCACCGGCCACCTGGTGCTCAGCACCATCCATACCAACAGCGCGGCCGGTGCGATCCCCCGCTTCCTCTCCATGGGCGTAAAGCCGTTCCTGCTGGCGCCCGCGCTTAACGCCGTCATCGGCCAGCGCCTGGTGCGCAAGGTCTGCACGTCATGCAAGGAGCCGTTCACGCCGGACGCGGAATCCATGGAGCGCGTGAAGAAGATCATCTCCGAACTCACGCCGGATTCCGGATACAAGGCGCCACCGGAGCTGACGTTCGTGAAAGGCAGGGGCTGCGACGTCTGCGGCAGCCTGGGATACAAGGGCCGCATGGGCATCTACGAGATCATGGTGATGTCGCCGGAGATCGAGAAGGTCATCTTGTCCGGCCAGGTCTCGGAATACGACATGCAGAAGATCGCCGTGGCGCAGGGCATGGTGACGATGGTGCAAGACGGCATCCTGAAGGCGCTGGACGGGATCACGACGCTGGAGGAGGTGTTCGGGGCTGCGGAATGACGGCGAGGCCGGCACGATTGGATTACGCTGCACGCGAAAAACGCGAGAAAAGAAAGAACCCCGCCCAATCAGGCGGGGTTCGTCGTTCACTCGATCTTCGTGAGGTCAGGGAGCGTGGGTCGGAGCTGCTCGAGCGTGTCGTCTATCTCAAGCCGTTCCGCCTGCGAGAGCGACGATATCGGCACCGGCGGTTCGCCGTATGTCGGCAGGACAGGCGCGGCGAGCTGGGGCACCGGCGTGCCGTCGTCCAGGTTCGGATACCCTTCGCTGCGAAGCCGATCCACCAACAGGTCGTGATCCGCGAGGTTGCGAAACCGCCGATCGGAGTCATGCGCCTTGGAGACGCAATGACCGGATTCGTGCTGAAGCGTCTTGTAGAGATCATCGACTCCGGGAAGCGTGCCGTCCAGACGGGTCATGACGGCGATGCGATCGTAGTTGAGCGCGAAGCCGGCTTGCGCGGCGGCCTCGGTGAGCGGGACACCGAAGATGACGGGGATGTGCGCGCGTTCCGTATAGCGCCGCGAGAACATGCGGAAGGCTTCCAGGAAGTCGGCCTGACTTTCCGCGGGCAGCTCCGCGAACGTGATCCAGCGCACGGACTTCTTGAGGTCAGGCGCCACCTTGTCCGTGGTCGGGAAGCCGAGCGCCATCAGGAACCGCTTGATGTCATCGCGAGGTGCCGCCACGTCGTAGCCGTACAGCTGTCGGGCATCGTCATCCATGCCGGGGTTGCCGCAGGATACCGCCGGCTTCGGACCGAAGACCTCGCACGCCGCCGCACGCCAGTTGGCGGCGGACTCCGGCGTGAACCAGTCCGCGTCCGCGAACCCGAGCGCTTCCTCTTCATACGGTGCGTAGCCGTGCGCGACTTCGTTCAGCACGTACTTGGCCATGCCGAGATCGGTTTCCCTGCACCACATCCGACCGACGCCGGACATGTATGCGAGGTGTTCCTTGAGGACCCGTTCCTCCGAGAGAAGCGTGTTGTCGAAGAGCGAATAGTCGAAGAGGGATTTCTTCGCCTTGTCGCGCGAGCAATACGAGATGACGCCGCGGACGAAAAGGCGCGTCATGCCGAATTCGGACTTGCGCCAGATCTCTCCGCGCCCGGGGATGATGCGCCGCGGACCTTGTTTCAAGAGGAACTTGAAATACCGGCCCGGATGCTTGAGGACGTGACGGATGCCGTCGGTGAGCGTCAGGTAGACCGACGTCTTCCCTTTCGGCGCGAACGTCCTCGTGGCACACTGCGTCATCTCAAAACGCGAGTCCTCGTCGTACGCGTTGGCGACATGCTCCTTCAGGAACCGGAGTTCCTTCACGGGGTCGTCACCCAGCGTCTCGTTCCAAGACAGGCATGCCTCGAGGGCGAGCGATGAACGGTTGGTATCGCCGCGTACGGCGCGATTTCCATCCAGACGAAGGTATTCGTACGTCAGCCGCTCCGCCGTCCGACCTTTGAGGCCTGGCAGCGGCTCGGAGCCGATGTGGACGTAGTACCGCCCCTGATCGTCAGAGGATGTCACTGACGTGGCGATGCCCAGACGGAGCGCGGCGACGGCAGCGAACTTCGAGCCGGTGCCGAAGAGCCCGATCTTGGGCTCGCCGCCATCCCGCTTCGTCGACAGGCCGATGGTCTCGAGGTAGACCCTCGGGAACCCGCCGACGTTGGTGATGCGAAGGTACTTCATTGCCGCGATCCTTTCGCGTCGGTGCGCCGGAACATCCGGGCGCATCCGTATGTCGACCGTAGCAGAGAACGGGGCTTCGTTCAAGATGACGAAACCCGCCCCTTTCGGAGGCGGGTTTCGCGTATTTCCGCGGCAGGGGCGAGGACTAGCGCATCGCCAGCGCACGTGCGGCCTTCACGTCCGCGATTGCGCCGATGGCTTCGGCGAGGCGGACGGACTTGGCTGCGGAGAGCGCGAGGCGCGGGCCGCCGGACAGGGCGACATGCGCGCTGACCGGGGCTACGGCGACATGCTGGACCGGGTTGAGCGAGGCCATCCCCCGCTTCCAACCCTTGCCCGCCTTCACCGTGCGGATGCCGCGCTTCTTCATCTCCTTGTCCGTCAGGCCCTTCCTCACGGCCCACTCTTCGGACATGGGGGTCTCGGTCTGGTGGACGTGCTGGATCTTCCTGCCCTTGTGTCCCAGATCGACCTTCATGGCCATGCCGCACTCCCAGCAGGAGCCGACGTCCGTGATGTTGAACTGGAGGGCCTTGTAGTCGGTGTTGACGACATCGGACAGGCTGGGCACGTCGCTCACGAAGCCCGCCGGAGGCGTCACGGTCACCGTCACGTCCCAGTCGCCTTCGGATTCGAAGACGAACGGATACGGTTCGACGGTGTTGTCCCAGGTGATCTCCTCGGGCGTGATGGTGTAGAGGATAGAACCGTTGTCCTCATCGTCATCGGCGCACTCGGCGTGGCCGTTCGCGCGGACGATGACGTGCATCTTGCCGTTCTTGGTCTGACCAGGGTTGAGGTTCACGTTCTTCTTGGAGTAGACGTTGTCATCGGCATCATAGCCGATCATGATCCACGGATGGTTCGCCTGGAGGCCGACCGATGCCATGCCGTTCGCATCAGTCGACTCCTGCGTCACGTACGGGCAGGTGTTGAAGATCTGACCGTAGTGAGAAGGCGTGAGTCCGAGGTTCGATGCGCACGAGCCGTTCGCCCGGTCGAAGACGCGGATGGGCGCGTTCGCGACGAGCTCCTTGCTGACGTTCGGGTGGTTGCCAGCGCCGACGCGGTGGCGCTCGAAGTAGGTGATGTTCATCTGCGAGTCGCAACCGCGGTGCGCGGAGTTGCCAGGAACGATCGGGCAATCATCGTTGTCATCCCGCACGCTGTCGCCGTCGGCATCAAGACCGACGCGAAGCGCGGTATTCAGGAGGCCGGTGAACGTCACGGACGTCGCGGCGGCGTTCGTCGAGATGGTCTTGCCCGTCGCGAAGGTCTCGGTGTTCCCTGCTGCGGGAATGGCGACCTTGATCGCACCGGACTGGCTGCAGCCGGGACCGATCTCGATGTGCGCGCCAGGTTCGTCATTCACGCAGGCGTAGTCGTTGTTGTTCCCGACGTTGCCGCGCGGGACGGACACCGACTTGGTAGTGCCAGCCGGCAACTTCACGTCGAGCTGGATGCCCTGCTCGTTCTTGTTGGAGTCGTCGATCTGGAATTTGACCGTCGTCTGGCCAGTGAGCGGAGCGAAGCCGTCAGGCAGGATGACCGTGAAGGACTGTCCCCACTTGGTACCTGCCGCGACAGCCGTCCAGGTGCCGTTGGCGTTGTGGACGCAGCCCGCGAGCGTGCCGCCGTTCACGGAAATCATCGCGCAGCTGCTGGTACTGGTGTTCACGGTCCAGGTGTACGTCGCGGGCGTAGCATCCGTGTTTCCGACGGCGTCCGTGGCCTTCACGTTGAAGGTGTGGGAACCGTTGGCGAGTCCAGTGTACGTGGCCGGCGTCGTACATGCCGCATACGCTCCGCCATCAAGCTGGCACTGGAAGGTGCTGCCGGCTTCGGTGGCGGTGAAGGTGAAGGTCGCGGTGGTAGATGTCGTAGGGTTGGTGGGCTGCGACGTGATGGTGGTGTCAGGTGCAACCGTGTCGATCACCCAGGTGTAGCTGGCCGGAGAGGCATCGACGTTGCCGGCCGCATCATGGGCGGCGACAGTGAACGTGTGGCTGCCAGCGGTGAGGCCGGTGTACGTGGTCGGGCTGGTACAGACCGTGTTCACGCCGCCGTCGATAGTGCACATGAACGTGCTTCCGGCTTCAGACGAGATGAACGAGAAGGTCGCACTGGTCTGGTTGGTAGGGTTGGTCGGTTGTGCGGTGATGGTGGTGTCAGGGGCGATCGAGTCGACCGTCCAGGTCGCCGTTGCCGGGGTGGCGTCCGTGTTGCCGGCCGTGTCAGTGGCGGTCACCGAGAAGGTGTGAGCACCCTGGGCGAGGCCGGTGAAGTTCACCGGACTGACGCAGGCCGCGGGGGCCGCGCCATCAAGCGAGCAGACGAAGGTCGAGGGCTCGGTCGCGGTGAAGGAGATCGTCGCGGAGGTCGAGGTGACCAGGCCGGACGGGGCCGCGGAGATGATGGTGTTCGGGGCGGTGGTGTCCACCGTCCAGGTGGCGCTTGCCGGGGACGGGTCGAAGTTCCCTGCGGCGTCAGTGGCGAACACCGTGAAGGTGTGGGCGCCGTCAGCGAGGCCAGTGTACGTGGCCGGCGAGGTGCACGGCGTATTCACGCTGCCATCGATAGTGCAGAGGAAGGTCGATCCGGCTTCCGTCGAGTGGAAGGTGAAGGTCGCGGAGGTCGCGCTCACCGTGCCGCTCGGTGCGGAGTCGATGATGGTGTCCGGGGCGACGGAGTCGACGGTCCAGCTTGCAGTGGCCGGAGTCGCGTCAGTGTTCCCCACCGCATCGGTCGCGGCGACAGAGAAGGTGTGGGCGCCTTGGGCGAGGCCGGTGTACACCTTCGGGCTGGTGCAGGTCGTGGCGGGAGCGCCATCGAGCGAGCAAGTGAAGGTGGAGCCGGGCTCAGTGGAGGTGAAGGAGATGGTCGCGGTGGTCACGTTCACCAGGCCGGACGGGGCCGCGGAGATGATTGTGTCCGGGGCGGTGGCGTCGATGGTCCAGCTTGCGGTCGCAGGCGTGGCGTCGACGTTGCCCACCGCATCGGTCGCAGTGACCGAGAAGGTGTGGGCGCCGTCAGCGAGGCCGGAGTACGTTGCCGGGCTGGTGCACGGAGCAGCGACTGCGCCATCAAGGGAGCAGACGAAGGTGCTGCCAGCTTCAGTCGAGTGGAAGGTGATGGAAGCGCTGGTGGCGGAGACGGTACCGGTCGGAGCGCTGTCGATCAGCGTGTCCGGCGCCGTGGCATCGATCGTCCAGGTTGCACTGGCCGGAGTCGCATCGGTGTTCCCAACCGCATCGGTCGCAGTGACCGAGAAGGTGTGGGCACCGTCAGCGAGGCCGGTGTATGAGGCCGGGCTGGTGCAGCTCACTGCTGCGCCACCGTCGATGGAGCAGACGAAGGTGGAACCGGCTTCAGTGGAGTGGAAGGTGATGGTTGCGGAGGTCGCGCTCACCGTGCCGCTCGGAGCGGAGTCAATCAGCGTGTCCGGAGCCGTGGCATCGATCGTCCAGCTTGCGGTTGCAGGCGTGGCATCGACGTTGCCCACCGCATCCGTGGCAGTCACGGAGAAGGTGTGGGCGCCGTCAGCGAGGCCGGAGTACGTTGCCGGGCTGGTGCACGGGGTAGCGACTGCGCCGTCCAGGCTGCAGACGAAGGTGCTGCCAGCTTCGGTCGAATGGAAGGTGATGGAAGCGCTGGTGGCCGAGACCGTGCCGGTCGGAGCGCTGTCGATCAGCGTGTCCGGCGCGGTGGCATCGATCGTCCAGGTGGCCGTGGCCGGTGTAGCATCGACGTTCCCCACCGCATCCGTGGCGGTCACGGAGAAGGTGTGGGAGCCGTCAGCGAGGCCGGAGTACGTGGCCGGGCTGGTGCAGGAAACTGCAGCGCCGCCGTCAATCGAGCAGACGAAGGTCGAACCGGCTTCCGTGGAGTGGAAGGTGATGGAAGCGGAGGTCGCGCTCACCGTGCCGCTCGGTGCGGAGTCGATGATGGTGTCCGGAGCAGTCGCGTCGATCGTCCAGGTCGCGGTTGCAGGCGTGGCGTCAACGTTGCCAACCGCATCCGTGGCAGTCACGGAGAAGGTGTGGGCGCCGTCAGCGAGGCCGGTGTATGAGACCGGCGAGGTGCAGGTGGAAGCCACCGCGCCATCGAGCGAGCACATGAAGGTGCTGCCGGCTTCAGTCGAGTGGAAGGTGATGGTTGCGCTGGTTGCGGAGACAGTGCCGGTCGGAGCGCTGTCGATCAGCGTGTCCGGGGCGGTGGCATCGATGGTCCAAGTAGCGGTGGCCGGAGTTGCATCCGTGTTCCCCACCGCATCGGTCGCGGTGACCGAGAAGGTGTGGGAGCCGTCAGCGAGGCCGGTGTATGAGGCCGGGCTGGTGCAGGAAACTGCTGCGCCGCCGTCAATCGAGCAGACGAAGGTCGAACCGGCTTCCGTGGAGTGGAAGGTGATAGTCGCATCGGTCGCGCTCACCGTGCCAGTCGGAGCGGAGTCGATGATCGTATCCGGGGCAGTCGCATCGATGGTCCAAGTAGCGGTGGCCGGAGTTGCATCCGTGTTCCCCACCGCATCGGTCGC
>JBEEJS010000181.1:0-2836 GCA_041169025.1 Candidatus Parcubacteria bacterium | reverse complement strand
GACTACGGCCTCACCGCAGGTCCTCCGTACGGTTCGACGCTCGGCGCTTCCACGCCGCTCCAAACATCGCACAGCGTGGCGCTTACCGGACTGTCAGAAGCGACTACGTATCACTACAGCGTGCGTTCCCTTGATGCATCCGGCAACACAGCTTCCACTGCCGATGCGAGCTTTACGACCTTGGATGCCACTGCGCCGGTCATCTCTGCCATTGCCGTCACGCTCATCACGCCGACTACGGCGCGAGTGACCTGGACCACCAATGAGGCGTCGACTTCGGTAGTCGTGTTCGGCCCGACCATCGCGTATGGCACGACGACTTCCGATCCGACCCTGGTAACCGCGCATCAGGTGGATATTACCGGACTGACGCCTGACTCCACGGTGCACTTCGCGGTGAAGTCCGCGGATGCTTCCGGGAACCTCGCCACGTCCGCGGACGGGACGTTCGTCACGCCAAAACCGGCTGCTCCGGTCATCAGCGCGATTGCGGTATCGCTTATCACGCAGACGACCGCGCGAGTCACTTGGACGACGACGGCACCCTCTTCCTCAACGGTGAATTACGGCGGCACCGTGACGTACGGATCGTCCGCGACGTCGGCGACGCTGGTGACCAGCCACCTCATCAATCTCACCGGGCTTACGAAGGGCGCTTCATACCACTTCCGCGTCCGATCGACGGACGCGTACGCCCAGGAAACCGTCTCAACGGACGGTACGTTCACGACGGTCGCCGACACCGCGCCTCCAGCCAACGTTTCCGGATTCGCCGCGACTCCTGGCGACAGCCATATTTCGCTCGTCTGGACGAATCCGGCCGATGCCGATTTCGCCGGCGTGCGCATCATGCGCAAGACGACCGGCATGCCGACCGGTCCGGCCGATGGCACCATGGCATACAGTGGCACGGCGGAGACGTTCAACGATACGGGTCTTACCAACGGCGTCACGTATTACTACGCGGCCTTCTCCTTCGATGACGTCCCGAACTACGCGTCTGGCGCCGTGGTCACCGCGACTCCGGCTGGTCCGCCGGATACGACGCCGCCGGGGAACATCACCGGTTTCACCGCCACCGCAGGTGACGCGAACATCAGCCTATCCTGGTCCAACCCGTCCGACATCGACTTCGCCGGCGTGCGCATCATGCGCAAGTCAGGCAGCGCTCCGAGCGGCGTGAATGACGGGACGCTCGCGTATCAAGGCACGGGCACGACCGTAAATGACCCGGGACTGACCAACGGCACGCAGTTCTACTATCGCGCTTTCACCTTCGATGCGGTGCCGAACTACTCCTCGGGAGCCGACGCTTCTGCGACTCCATCGGCTCCGCGTGATACCACTCCGCCGGCCGCCGCGACGAACCTGACCGCGGCCGCTGGTGACGCCATGATCCAGCTCGCCTGGACCAACCCGTCCGATCCGGATTGGGCAGGCACGCGCGTGGTGCGCAAAGCCGGAAGCGCGCCGAGCAGCGCGAACGACGGCACCATCGTCTATGACGGCAACAGCGACAACCGCCTCGATCCGTTCGTCCAGAACGGCATCACGTATCACTACGCCGCCTACGCCTATGACGCGCAGCTGAACTTCGCGTCACCGGCACGCGTCACCGCGACGCCTTCCGCCGGAGCGCCACCACCGCCGGCACCGGCCTGTACCGATGCGGATGGCGGACAGAATTACGACATATCGAGCAGCGTCGTTTCCGGCGGCGTGACCTATGCCGACTCCTGTTCCGATGCCACCACCGTCAACGAGCAGTACTGTCAGAGCGGCGCTCACCAAGTCGATGTGCACGCCTGCGGCACCGGTTCGAAGTGTTCCGGCGGGCGCTGCGTACCGGACACGTTCGTGCCGACGACGGAAGTCTGCGGCAACGGCATCTGCGCGGCCAGCGAGAACAGCATCAACTGCCCTTCGGATTGCCCGTTCATTCCGATCCAGCCCCAGCAGCCGGTCGCCAAGATCACCGTTCCTCCCGATGAAAAACTGCGGCTGAACGACCTGCGTTTCTACGCCACTGCCGGTAAGATCGCACTTCGCGTGGAGAACGACACTATGCGCACGTTCAATCGCATGACGTTCACCGTGAAGATCCCCGATGAATCCATCAAGAAGCGGATCAGCACGGCGTTCGTGAACTTCGCCGGGACGTCGTTCGTCATGCGCCAGACCGCCAGCTTTGAGACGACGGTGACCGGACCGGACAAGAGCGGGAGTTACCCGCTCACGGTTTCCGTGCATTACGAGGACGGTACGGCCGATTCGAGCACCGTGACCATCATCAGCGCGCCGCGAGGAAAGGTCTATGAGACATCGGATAAGGGTGATGTGAGCGTTTCCGGCGCGCGCGTGGCGTTGTATGTGAACAAAGGCAACGGTAATTACGGCCTTTGGGATGGATCGGTCTCGCACCAGGAGAACCCGCAAATCACCGACGATAACGGGCAGTTCTCATACGTCGTTCCGGTGGGCACGTACCAGCTGGTGGTCACGAAGGACGGATACGGCGAAAAACAGACGCTGCCGTTCCCGATCGGCAACGAAAACGTCATCACAAACGCGGTGCGTCTCATCAAGTTTCCGCAGGCGACCCCGGTGGCGCAGGCGCAATACGTGGCGAGCGTCGTCAGCGAGCAGGTCCAGGAAGTGATCCAAAACCCGTTCGTAGAACAGCAGACGCAGCATGTCGCTGCTCCGGTGGCCGTCGCGACCGCTGCGGTCAACGTCGCTTCCGCGGGTGCGGCCGCCTCAACCGCGATCCCATACCTCACGTACCTCTACAGCCTCCTCGCACACCCGACGCTGCTCATCGCGCGCCGCCGACGCA
>JBEEJS010000180.1:0-10048 GCA_041169025.1 Candidatus Parcubacteria bacterium | reverse complement strand
GTCGTGGATGACGAAGAACCGGCTGAACCCGCTACTGGAGAAGGTGCCGATGTTGCCGCTGGCGGTTTTGGCGGATGGACTACCGGCGGCGTGACGACGGGCGGTGTCACCGGCGGTGGCGTCACCACGGGAGGCGTGACCGGCGGCGGCGTGACGACGGGCGGGACCGTAGGGCTCGGGATGCTCACGATCGCCGTGCGTGGCGCTGCGAAATTACCGGCGAGATCATAGGAGAACGCGGCATAACCGTACGTCGTGCCGGGAGACACTGCGCTGTCAGTGATGAACGTACCGCTGGAGCGGTACACCTGCGTGCCCTGGCTCGGAGTCGTGGGTGCGGCACCGACTGCGCGCATGATGAGCGTGCCGGCGAAGTCCGGATCGATCGGTTTGGTCCAATTGAGCGACACGAATTGGCCGTTCCAGTCGGCGGTGAAATTGGCGACCTGTTGCGGCGGCGTGGTATCCGGCGGTGGCGTCGCAGGGACCGCGGAACCGGTCGTGAACGTGGCGTCCGGACTGCAACCGATGTTCGCGGCGGAATCCTGCGAACAGACGGAGAAGTGGTACGTCGTGGCATCCGGCAGTCCGGTGAGGTGGGTCCCGTGCATGACGATGAACGCGCCGTCCGTCCACGTCGTGCCGTACGCGTTCGTGAGGCCGTACTTGATCTTGGATGTGGAGGCTTCGTCCGTCTGCCACGCGATGATGGCGCCGTCATTGACCGTGGTTGATGCGGTGACGGTGACACCGGAAATGACGGGGGCGGTGGTATCGGGGGGCGGTGCGCCGCCGCCGCTGCTGGGCGGCGTCGGTGGGTTACCGCCGTCATACGCGAGGATACGGTTGTGGGAGCTGTCGGCAACGTACACCCGGTCCTGGGCGCTCACATACGACATGCCGATCGGTGCCGCCAGACCCGTCGCGGTGACGGCAGTCGCGGCGGAAGTGAAGTTCGGTTGGCCGAGGACGTGCACCGCCGCTTCGCCGTCCACGATGGTGGCGGTGTCGAAGACGAGGACGCGATTGTAGGAGTAGTCCCCGATGAACGTCCGGTCATTGGTGGCGTCATAGGCGATGCCGAACGGGATGCTCATGCCCGTCGCGGTCAACGACGCGCCTGCCGTCGTGAAGTTCGGTTGGCCAAGGACGTGCGATGCCGCCATGCCGTCGCTGATGGCGGTGGTGTCGAAGACCAATACGCGGTTATAGACGTAATCCGCGGAGAACAACCGGTGATGCGTATCGTCATACGCGAGACCGGTCGCGAATGCGATATGCGTCGCGTCGGTGGCAGTGGCGGATGACGTGAAATTCGGTTTCCCGAGCACGTTGACCGCCGCTTCGCCGTCCACGATGGTGGCGGTGTCGAAGACGAGGACGCGACCGCCGGTGAGCGACGACACGAAAAGCCTGTCGTTCGTGGGGTCATACGCGAGACCCGCCGGACTGGCGAACGTGGTGGCCGTGAGCGCCCCGCTTCCCGCGGAAGTGAAATCGGCGGCACCGAGAACGTGCACTGCCGCCTCGCCATCGACGATGGTGGCGGTGTCGAAGACGAGGACGCGGTTCGCGCCGTAATCGCCGTAGAACAGCCGGTCGTGCACCGCGTCATAGGCGATGGCGTATCCTCCGCTGATGAGGCTGGCCGTCCTTCCGCCGGAAATGGTCTTGAAATCCGGTTCGCCCAGGATGTGATCGGGAGTGCGGTCGAGTAACGCGTCCGATGACGAGAGGTCGTATTCCACGATGCGTTTCCCGCTGACATCCACGTCGAAGAGACGGTGATGCACGGAGTCGAGCGCGATGCCGGCAGGTGCGTAGAGGCCCTGCTTGGGCAATTCCTGCTGAATGGTGTAGTCAGGGACCAAACCCGGTTGACCCGGATCGTACTGGCCCGCCAAATTCACCGCGCTGGCGCCGTCGACGACCGTGGACGCGTCGAAGAACATGACGCGGCCGTTTCCGGTGTCGCTCACCAGGAGTTGCGCGGAACTTGGCACGTACGTCAGCTCGTTCGGTTGTCGCAAACCGCTGATCGTCGTCGCTGCGGCAGACGAAGTGAAATTCGCCTGACCGAGCACGTGCGCGGCGGCCTGCCCGTTGGTGATCGAGGAAATATCGAACGTGAGGACGCGCGTATTGCCGTAGTCGGTGACGAACGCGCGGTTTCCGGTCGCGTCCACGCTGACGTCGTGCGGCTGCGTCATGCCGGTAGCGGTCGTCGCCGCGCCGGTTCCGGTCAGGTCGATTTGCCCCAAGACGTTCACCGCCGCCTCGCCATTGGTGATGACGGCGATGTCGAAGACCAAGACGCGGTTGTACCCGGAATCGGCGACGAACAACCGCGTTCCCGCGGCGTTCACCGCGATACCGTACGCGCCGTCGCCCTGCGAGAATTGATTCGTCGTGTCGCCCGAGGAGGTGAATTCGTATTTCGTCGATCCGAGGACCGCATCAGGAATGACGTCGAGCGGAACTCCTGAAACGTCAGTGCCGTACTCCAGCACGCGCGAATTCCCGAAATCGCTCACGAAAAGACGATGATTCACGCTGTCGTACGCGATGCCGGAAACGCTGGCAAGTCCGGTCCTCTTTGCTCGCCCGTACACCACCGTCGAATACGACGCGGTGAGCGTCTCCGGGGATGGGGATGTCACGATATCCACCGCCGCCTCGCCGTCCACGATGGTCGCCGTGTCGTATTGCAAGACGTAATTATTGGCGTCGGCCGAAACCCAAAGCCGGTCATGCACCGCGTCATACGCGCCACCTTCCGGAAGGGATATCTTGTTCGCGGCTCCGGGCGATTGTGTGGCGGTGGTGAAATCCGCTTGGCCCAGCACGTGGACCGCCGCCTCGCCGTCCACGACGGTCGCCGTGTCGAACACCATCACGCGGTTCGCGTTCGGTTCGCTGACGAATAGGCGGTCATGCGGAAGATCGTACATGACGTTATATGGGCCGATGAGGATGCTTTGCGTCGGACCGGCAGCGACGCAGGTAAGGCAGGATTGACCGAGGACGTTCACTGCAGCCATGCCGTCGGTGATGGACGTGGTATCGAACACCGAGACGCGGGCGTTGCCGTTTTCGGCGACGAACAGGCGGTGATGCGTGGTATCGATGGCGACCCCGTTCGGTTGGTTCATGCCCGTCGCGCTCCGTACGGAGCCGGACGACGCGAAATCGATCTGTCCAAGCACGTGCGTCGCGGCTTCGCCGTTCGTGACCGTCGCGACATCGAAGGTGAGAACGCGGTTGTTCGTCACGTCGGCCACGAAGAGCGTGTCAGTGATGCCGTCATATGCCAGTCCGACAGGAAGACCGAACGCAGTGGCGCTTGTCCCGCTGCCGGTGCCGGTGAAGTTGGACTGACCAAGGACGCCGGTCGCCGCTTCGCCATCCACGATGGTGGCGGTGTCGAAGACGAGGACGCGATGACTGTTCCCTTCGCTGACGAACAGGCGGTCATGCACCGAATCGTACGCCAGCCCGTTCACGCCCGTGTTGATGCTCGTCGCGCTCGCTGCGCCGCTTGTCGTCGCATACAACGATGGCTTGCCGAGCACCGCGTCCGGGAGGAGGTCCACAAGCGTGTCAGACGTACTCAATTGATGGACCACGACGCGCGTATTGCCGTCATCAGCGACGAAAAGGCGATGGTGGACCGTGTCCAAAGCGACGTCCTTGGGAGCGTTGAAACTGTCATACGGGTAAAAATCGTTTGAATTCCCGCGCGTGAACACCTCCGCTCCGGTGGCGGCATCGGTCTGTCCGAGCACGTGAATCGCGGCCTGCCCGTTCGCGGGGGTCGTGATATCGAACGTCAGTACGCGGTGATTCCCGAAGTCATTGACGTACAGGTAGTTGCCCACGATCAGCAAGTCGCGGGGGTCGCTCATGCCGGACGCGGTCGTCGCGGCGGTGACGCCATTGAAGTCCGACTGTCCCAAAATGAAATCCGGTTCGTAGTCGACCAAGTGATCGGAGGTGTCGAGGTTGAAAACCAGTACCCGGTTTTGCGTAGCATCGGATACGAACATCCGGTGCCTGACGGAATCAATCGCCGTCCCCTTCGGTCCGTTGATGCCGGTCTTGGTGGGAAGACCGAATGCGCCTCCCTTGGTATACGACACCGTGACACCGTTCAGGAAATTCGCATCCCATTGCCCGAGTACGTCCGTCGCAGCCATGCCATCGCTGATAGCGGCTTGGATGGAATCGATATGCGACAGCATGAGACTCGCGACGACAAGGACGAATCCGAGTGCGAGGATGGCGTGCTTGGCAGACGGCGTCCTGAGCGACTTCAAAAAAGAAGACATCGTTGTGAGTTTATCCACAGCGTCCTGGGGAGACGCGCGTTCCGCCTTATGATAGCACGAAAAAAGCGCTCCTCGAAGCGCCTTTTCCCCGGAATATTTACGCCACTTCTACCGGCGTGGCTCCACCCTTCGCCTCACGAAACCGCGCATCCAGCGTAATCTCATCCGCCGGAGAAAACGCCAGTGCGAGCGTCGCCGCTGCGAGCCCAGCGTCCCGTACCCCGATGGCGTCGCCCACGGCCGCGGCGATGCCCATGAGGTGTACGCCGAGGAGTAGTGCCGCCAGCCGCGTTTCAAGGCCGAGCAGGAGCATGATGGACGCCACCACCTCGAACCAGCCATTGAGCCGCACAACCATCTCTCCGGGAACGGGAACGTATCCCATCCATTCCGGCAGGAAACCGACGAACTGCACCGGCACTTGCAGCTGGCGGATGCCGAACCAGAGGAACGTGAGTGCCATGGCGTAGCGGATTGCCGCCGCTGATCCGGTTTTCATATCGTGAAGGTTATTTCAGGACGCCGATCTTGTAGAGCGCGAGGATGCCCGCGACATACGAACTCCCGCCGTGCTGACGGTTGAAGAGGAACGATCCATCGACGCCGCACAGGCTGATGATGCGTTGCGCGCCGCCGGGATGGCGGTTCACGAAATCGGTGACGTCGTACACGTTGGCGTTGATGGCGGTCCAGCAGGACGCGGTGTCTCCGTGTTTGGCGATGTCGGTCATTGAATATTTCGTCGGACCTGACGGCGTCGGCGCAGGAGTCGGTTTCGGCGTCGTCGTCACTGGCGAGGGTGCGGGCGCGGGTGTCGACACTGGCGGCGGCGTGGAGACAACCGGTGCACCGTCATCCCCCTCACCGTCGTCCCCTCCTCGCAGCGGAATGTTCGGCGTCGGCACGGGAGGATTCGCGGTCGGTGTCGTTGGCGCCTCGACCGTGGGCCCTCCAGAAGCCGGAACGATGGCCGCCGCCTTGTCTTTCATCTGTTCCACCGGACGGTTCTCATACACGATGTACCCCGATCCGGTGAGAAAGACGACGAGCGCCGCGCCACGGAGCAGCCATTGAAGGTTCTTCATATGACACAATGATAGTTTTTTTTGAGAAGGATTTCAACCCTTCCGCGATTTCGCCATCGGCAGGCAAAAGAAATACCCCGGCCGAAGCCGAGGTATTTCATGACGTTCACGCGGTCGATTCCTTACTCTTCGGAAATCTCGGCGTCCGCGCCGGACTTCACGCCCTTGCTGGCCTGCTTCAGCGCTTCGAGTTCGCGGATGACGCGATCGAGCTTGGTGCTGATGGCCTCGAGCAGCATGGCATCGCGGCCAGCACCGGTGCCGGAGGTGGAACCGCGCTCTTCGCGGGGCTCACGAACGGCGAAACGCGGCCTGTCGGTGTAGCCTTCGCCTTCGCCCTCCTGCTTCTTGAAGCAGTCGCGGCAGAAGACCGGCTTGCGCCCGTTGGGGCGGAACGGGACTTCCGTGGTGGTGTTGCACTCGGCGCAGACCGCCTCGAACATCTCGCGCGGACCATCGGAGAATCCGCCACGAGCCGGGCCGCCGAAGCCGCCAGTGCGGGGTCCGCCGAAACCGGGTTTCTTAAAGCCGCCAGTCCGCGGGCCACCGAACTTCTTCCCCCCACCGAAGCCGCCCCGGCTCGTGGAACCTCCCTCTTTCTTAAAATACGCCATATATATGTTCGGTCCCCGCTTAATGCGGTGATTCCAGGCAATCTAGCAGAAATATCGCCGGTTGGCAAGGGGGCTACGCTGTTCCCCGCATCTGTCCTTCATTCTTGACATTCAGCTGCGATGCCCTATGATTCCCCAATCGACCGTCACGGAAAACAGGAGAACGACATGACCGATGCTACCGCCCTTTCCCACGACCAGGAACTCACTAGGATTGCTTGTTATCTCTCCCGCGCACTTCTGCGCCGAGGCGTGCGCGGGATCCGTCTGCATGGGGCTTTGCACGAAACCATCCGTGCCCGAAGCCAAGACCGGTTCATCAGCACCGTAGCGGTGCTGAATGACTTTCTTGATCATCCGGAAGGGCAGGGTGCGTATGCCATCAGCACCATCCAAAAAATGGCTCGTCCCTTCACGTGGCAAATATGGGAAGCGATGGACCTGGGCATGCGTGCCGGATTGATCCAAGCGCAACAAGACGCGGCACCCGCCCGGACTTCAGCGCACTACCACGCCGCTCCGACCGCGGATACGGTCTGGGATGGCTGGGACTGAGCATTTCGGAGCGCTCATAACGAACGACGAAGCCGGACCTCTTTGCAGGTCCGGTTTTTACGTGGCGAGCATGGCTCCTCTGATTTTCCTGGCGCGCATATTCGCCATGTTGTCACATATTCTTGACAATCGTGCATGCGTATGCTATCCTCCCAGCACCTTCTCCAAGGAGTCACGACATGAACGGACTGCTCGACCTGTCACCGAACGCCGCCCTTTCCAGTGCAATGAAGACCGTCGCCGCAGGCCTCCGTGCCAGCTGCGATGCCACGCGACTGCTGCTGACGCACCTCACGGACCAGGTGGAGGATCGCAGCATGGCAGGGTTCGCCCGCTCGCTCTGCATCGCGGACGACGCCATGCGCCGCAGCGCTGAGCGTTGCGCGGCGTACGCGCTGCTTCTGCCACTCACCAAGGAGAATCGCATCGACGCCAAGCGTTGGACTGCCCTGCACGTCGGCCTCCTGGCCGAAGCGGCGGAGCATCACGAGCGCAGCTACGACGTGGATGACTACTTCTACGACCCGTGCTGCGGCTGACGCGGCCTGTCACTCGAAAGCCGACCCTCGTCAGGGGGTCGGCTTTTCTCATGCGCGTCATGCGGTCATGTCGAAGAGGAGGAACTGCGCATGCCCGGCAGCACGGAGGAGGAGTGAGGGCTCGTCCTCCACGCCCAGGCCGTCGCCTTCGCGCAGCACGTCGTCCCCCACCAGCAGCTCGCCGCCCATCACCTGGATCCACTGCTTCCCTGCGAACCGCGGCGTGAACGTCGCCGCGTCGTCTGCGCCGAAGGCGCCGCGCCACACGTCCGCGTCCTGGCGGATTTCCATGGAACCGTCTCGGCCGTCCCCGCTCGCCAGGAGTTGGAGCGCCCCCTTCGGTGCCGCACCCAGATCGCGCTCGGCATAGCGCGGCTTGGCGCCCAACACGTTGGGCAGGATCCAGATCTGCAGCAGATGCACGGGCTCGTCACCAGGGTTCTTCTCGCTGTGCAGCACGCCGTGGCCGGCACTCATGTACTGCATCTGGTCCGGGCGGATCTGCCCGGAGTTGCCAAGGTTATCGCCGTGCTCAAGCGAGCCAGAGATGACGTACGTCAAAATCTCCATGTCCGCGTGGAAGTGGCGGCCGAATCCTTCCTTGGGCGCGATGCGGTCTTCGTTGATGACACGGAGCGGGCCGAAGCCCATCCACGCGGGGTCCGTGTAGTGCGCGAAAGAGAAGGTATGATAGGTGTCGAGCCAGCCATGGAGGACATGACCGCGGTCGGATGATTGACGGAAGCGTCTCATACGGATACGTTGTGAGCGGTCCAATAAGGAAAGAGGCGACCGACATGGGATTTCACAGCGAACTTTCACATCACCCGGATCTCACCACCGCTGCCGCGCGCGTCACGGACGCGCTCATCCGACAGGATGCGGCGAAGGATGACAAGATCCTGATTTCGTTCTTCCGCTTGGCGATTGCGCATCGGCATACGGACGAACTCATCACGACGCTACGCACAATCCAGAGGACGTGCCTGACGTGCATGAGTCAGGCTGACGTGACCGCACTCAACCACCTCTTCGACTTCACAAGGAAGGATGCGGGGGCGATGGAATGGGACGCGTTGAACCTCGGCGTCCTGGAGGCCTTGTCCATGAAAGCGCAAGGCGACACGGCAAGGCGCAGATCGGATGAGCAGCGGCTTCTTCGGGAGTGACCATGCCGCGGCTTGCCCGGCATGCGCCCACCACACGAACCGGACCCCTTCATGGAGTCCGGTTTTTTCATGCCGCGATTCCTTCGAGCGCACCTACTGACACACCGCGCACTCCTCCGTCGCCAGATCCCGCGTCTTCACCGCGCCGACGAGTTCGGATGATGAGGCCGCATCAACGCGCGCCGCTTCGATGGGAGAGGACGACCGCAGGTAGTACAGCGACTTCATCCCGCGCTTCCACGCGTTCATGTGCACGTCGTACAGGTACCGTCCGGACACCGGCGTGGTGTAGAACAGGTTGATGGACTGGGCCTGATCGATGAACGGTTGGCGGTCCGCCGCTTGGTCCACGATCTCGCGCATGTTCATCTCGTATGCCGTGCGGAACACCGCCTTCTCTTCGTCGGTCAGGATGTTGAGGTGCTGCACGGAACCCTTGGCGGCGACCACTTCCTTCCAGACCTCCTCGGTGTTGCGGCCCTTCTCCTCGAGGAGCGCCACAAGGTGGCGGTTCTTCACCAGGAAAGAACCGGAGAGCGTCTTCTGGAGGTATGCGTTTCCGGCGATCGGTTCCACGCACGGCGTGGCCTCGCCGCAGATGAACGACGTGGAGGCGGTGGGCTGGATGGAGGTCACGTAGCTGTTGCGCTGCGTGCCGCCGTCGTTGGGCAGGCCGCGTTCTCCCGCGAGCTTCACCGAGGCCGCGCGAGCCGCCGCCCCGAACTTCCCGAAGATCTCCTTGTTCAGCCCGCGCGCTACCACGGATTCAAACGGTACGCGCTTGGACATGAGGTACCCGTGGTAGCCCATCACGCCGAGGCCGATGGAGCGCTCTGCCTTCACGCTCTTGATGGCCTTGCGGTACTCCTTGGCATCGGCCATTTCACAGAACGTGTCCAGGTTGTTATCGAGCGCCTTCACCGCCGCGTAAATCAAAGGCTCGGCCTCGTCCTTCCACTGGTCGTACAGTTCAAGGTTCAGGTTACCAAGGCAGCAGACGGCGGTGCGGTCTTCTGACGTCGGCAAGACGATTTCCGTGCAGAGGTTGCTCTGCCGCACCTTCAATCCCAAAGCCTTGTGATGCTCCGGCAACGCCTTGTTCACCGTGTCGATGAACAGCACGTACGGCTCGCCGGTTTCGGCGCGCATCGTGAGGATCTTCCGCCAGATGTCGAACGCGTTCAGGAACTTGCCGGTGGGGCCGTAATGCGGATCCACCAGTTCGTACTGGCCGCGCGCTTCCACCGCCGCCATGAAGACGTCCGTCACGGTCACGCCGTGATTGATGTTCATGCACTTCCGGTCCACGTCGCCGCCGGTCGGTTTGCGAATCTCCAGGAAGTCCTCGATGTCGGGGTGATCGATCCTTAAATAAGCCGCCGCCGCGCCGCGCCGGTGGGAATTACGGGAGATGGCGAGCGTCTCGCTGTCCATGATCTTCAGGAACGGGATGACGCCAGACGAACGCAGCCCGGAGGACTTCAGCGGGGCGTTGGCGCCACGCAGCGACGACCAGTCCGTGCCGATGCCGCCGCCGTACTTGGCCAGGAACGCGTTCTCGCGGTAGGTGTCGAAGATTCCCTCGAGCGTGTCCGGCACGGCGTTCAGGAAGCAGGAAATGCAGAGGCCCTTGTTGGTGCCGATGTTCATGAGCACCGGGGTCGCGGGCAGGAACCAGCCCTTACGCATGTAGTCGTAGAGCTGCTGCGCGAACGCCGCGTCGCCGCGCGCCATGCCGGTCGCGACGCGCGCGAAGAA
>JBEEJS010000179.1:0-2594 GCA_041169025.1 Candidatus Parcubacteria bacterium | reverse complement strand
TTCGGTCCCGAAGGGGCCGTGACGCGCCGCGCGTCCTTGTCAGGACATATTGACTTCCCTCGAAATACGTGCGAAGCTGCTCCCAAGGAGATTCGTTCATGTCAAAACACGCATGTTCATGGCCCGTGCGGATGCTCCGCGTCGTGCCCATAGCCGTCCTCTTCACGGTCCTCATCGTCGGCCTGCTCGCAAGCGCGGCGTTCGGCCTTCTGGGTGCCGTCGCCGGGGATCAGTCCTTGGCCCTGGCATCGTTGCTGCCATTCCTGGCGACATGGCTCGGCTGCATGATGATCGTCCGCAGAGCGGACGATGTCACCGCAAAGGAAAACGGCTTGGTCATCATTCGCGGGGGACCGTTGCCGGAATTCCCGAACATCAACCAGATCGCGGAGCAGCCAAATGGATGAGGCGTCAATATTTTTCCCGGTCAGAGTCGAAGCGTACGTCAGGTGGTTCACCGCCCTCTGGGTGAACGAGGCGCAGGCCCTGCTCGGCCTTTTCACCAGCGCACTGCTCATCATGATACTGATAGCGGTGATCGTCGCAGGCTTCTCGAAAAGCGCTGAGCGCTACCGCACGCGTTCGGCGGCGCGGGATTACCGCGGACCACGGCTCGTACGCCGTAAGGGAGAAGATCCGTACAGGTTCAATTGAACGTTCGTCGTCTTCTGAGGGCACCCTGACTGGGGTGCCCTTTTCACTTGACCCTTTCAGCACGATGTGCTTAAATCCTAGTATCTAACTAGGATTTCTCTTTTGTGCTAAAGATAGCCCAAAAATCAGATTACGCCCTGCTTATCGCCGTCCGTCTGGCCGAAAAAGGTCCAGAGGGGCGGCTTTCGCTTGAGGAATTGGCCTCAAACGAGGGTATTTCGCAGGGCTACCTGGAAGAGGTGGCCGGCCTGCTTCGCGCTGCCGGCATCATCACCGGCCGCCGTGGCGCCGGCGGTGGCTACGTGCTGACCCGTCCGGCAGAGGCCATCTCCCTCGCGAGCATCATCACCGCCACGGAGGGCGGGGCGTGGGCGACGGAGTGCATCGGCGGTTCCAGTGGAAAGCCCGCCAATGACGGACCCAAAGCCACCAATGCAAAACGAGCCGGTTCCCATCAGGATCTTTGGCGCAAGGTGCAGGGCCAGATCATGACGACGCTGCACGGCATGACCGTAGCGGACGTGATGCAAGCGCAGGTTTCTCATGCGGATACGAAGGAACCGGCACGCGTATGAGCACGCCTGTGAAAGACATCTCCGTCTCCCGCGAAGCCTTCGATGCGAGGGCTGATTCGGTTTCCAAATACGTCGCACCGCGCGGATTGACGCGAGAAACGGTGCTGGAGATCTCCCGGCAGAAAGACGAACCGGCATGGATGCTCGAAAAGCGCCTGAAAGCGTTCGCGCTCTTCCAGGAGACCGAGCTCCCGGACTGGGGCCCGTCCTTGGACGGTCTCAACCTGGACGAGATCGTCTACTACGTCCGCCCCGACACCGGCGAATCCAAGAAGTGGGAAGACGTCCCTGCGGAGATCCGCGCCACGTTTGAAAAGCTCGGCATCCCGGAAGCGGAGAAGCATTCGCTCTCCGGCGTGGGAGCGCAGTTCGATTCCGATATCGTCTACCACAACCTGAAGAAGGAGTGGGAGGACAAGGGCGTGATCTTCGAAAACATGGACGTGGCGGTAAGGAAGTACCCGGACCTGGTCAAGAAGCACTTCATGACCGATTGCATCCCGATTTCCGATCACAAATTCATCATGCTGCATGCGGCGGTCTGGAGCGGCGGGACCTTCATCTACGTGCCGCCAGGAGTGAAAGTGAACGTCCCGCTGCAGGCGTACTTCCGCATGAACCAGGAAGCGGGCGGGCAGTTCGAACACACGCTGATCATCGTGGACGAAGGCGCGTCCGTGGATTACATCGAAGGCTGCAGCGCGCCGCGATTCGCGGCCAGCGCGCTCCACGCCGGTTGCGTGGAGCTGCATGTGAAGAAACGCGCCTCCATCCGCTATTCGTCCATCGAGAACTGGAGCAAGAACACCTACAACCTGAACACCAAACGCGCAGTCGTGGACGCCGGCGGGAAAGTGGAGTGGCTCAACGGCAACATGGGTTCCGGGGTGACGATGCTGTACCCGTGCAGCGTCCTCCGTGGCGAAGGCGCGCGCTCCGAATCGCTGGGCGTGGCGTTCGCCGGACCAGGGCAGAACCAGGACACCGGCAGCAAGGTCATCCACGCCGCGCCGAACACCACGTCCGTCATCCGCGCCAAGTCCATCTCCAAGGGCGGCGGCATCTCCACGTACCGCGGTTTGGTGCGCGTGACGCCGGCGGCACGCGGCACGGTGACTTCCGTGAACTGCGACGCCCTCATCCTGGACGCCGACTCCATCTCCAACACCTATCCCACCATGCGCGTGGACACGGACGACGTGGAAGCCTCGCACGAAGCCACGGTGGGCCGCATCGGCGACGAGGAGATGTTCTACCTGCGCTCCCGCGGGCTTTCCGAGGACCAGGCCATGAAAATGATCGTCTCCGGATTCATCGAACCAGTGGTGAAACGGCTGCCGATGGAATACGCAATCGAACTGAACA
>JBEEJS010000178.1:0-8878 GCA_041169025.1 Candidatus Parcubacteria bacterium | reverse complement strand
ATAGACTATGCCCGTCCCGCGATTACCGTGACCGCCGGCATCGTCCTGCTCGCGCTCTTGCCCCGCGGAGGCATCGAAGGCACGGGCATGTATTGGTCGTTCGTCTTCCCGCCCACCACGTACCTGTTCCAGGGGGTCAAACGCGGCACGTGGTACAACGCGGCGTTCTTCGTCGCGCATGTCGCTTTCGGCATAGCGGTGAATGTCGGTGCAGTCACGTCGTTCTTCCCGTTCGTCGAATTCCGCGAAGCATGGTCAGCGCTCGTCCTCCTGAACATCCTCGGTTACGCCGCGGAGAGCGGTTGGGACCGCGCCAGGAGGGAAGTGGTCAGGCAGCAGATGCGCCTTAGCACGCTCATCGCCAACCTTCCCGTGGGCGTCCTCATGATCGAAAAGGACGGGACTCCCGTCGAGGCGAACGAATCCGTGGTGAGCCTGCTTAGCCGCTCGCCGTCCGAGGTGCTTGATTTGGGTGCGTTCACGCGGGCCGCGAACCTCAGCAAGGAAGACGGTTCGCCGATCAACCCGGAGGAACTCCCGCTGCACCGCGCCCTGAAGACGGGAGAGGTGGTCCAGCAGTCCGGGTTGTACATCCGCAAGCTGGATGGCGCCAAGGCCGTCCTCCGCGCCATGGCGGCACCCATCAAGGACCAGGATGGCAAAGTGAGCGGTGCCGTGGGCGTCTACGAGGACATGACCAAGGAACAGGAGATCGATCAGATGAAATCGGAGTTCGTCTCCCTTGCGTCGCATCAGCTGAAGACCCCGCTCACCAGCGTGAAATGGACCGCGGAAACGCTGCTTGGCGGCGATCTCGGCAAGCTCACCGACGAACAGGGTTCGGCGGTCAAGGAAATCAACTCGGTGGCCGATCGCGTGCTCGCGCTCGTGACCGACCTCTTGAGCGTGTCGCGCATCGAGACCGGGCGGAAATTCAACATCGTACGCGCGCCGATGGATGGGGTGAAATTGCTCGGCGGCGTCGTCCACGAGCTCACGGCCTTGTCGACGGCGAAAGGCGTGACGGTTCGCGTCGCGGATCCGGCGGCGGTCGCCATGGTCGATGCCGACGAAAACAAGATCCGCGAGGTGTTCCTGAACCTCATCGGCAACGCGGTGAAGTATTCCCGCACCGGCGGGACCGTGGAAGTCGGGGAAGAGAAATCGAGGGAAGGGTACAAGGCCTTCTTCATCAAGGACTCCGGACTCGGCATTCCCCAGCAGCAGCAGAAGCGCGTCTTCGAGAAATTCTTCCGGGCCGCGAACGTCGAGGAGGATATCGAGGGGACCGGGCTCGGGCTCTACATCACCAAGGCGATCGTCGAAAAGCACGACGGCCGCATCTGGTTCGACTCCGTGGAAGGAAAAGGCACGACGTTCCACGTGGAGTTGGTCGCGGCGAAGACATAGCAGAAGCCCCCGACCGTGCAGGTCGGGGGCTTTCGTTCATTCGGAGGAGGCGTAGACGAGAGACGTCGTCCCGTCCGCGTTCACCGTGTAGCCGGTGACGAGCGGGGCGTCGTCGTCTTCGGCCTCATCCGTGGCGTTTTCGTCCGAGAACGCCTCGGGATTTTCCGGGGGCGGGACGTCGGTGACGATGGCGTGCTTCTTGCGGCGCTGCGGGGCGGGTTTCTTGGCTACCTCGTGCCGTGCCGTCGCCACGGGGAGGGCGGCCGCACTCGGAGCCGAAAGCGTCACGGTGATGCTTTCGCTCGGGCGCGGGGGCGTCGGGTCAGGGACGGGGAGCAAGGCCAGGGCTTTTTCCCAGAGGGCCATGACCGTCGGCTCCTGCCGTTGCCACAATGCCGCGAGCTCCGGCTTCCGCTGCTCCCAGACGATGGGTGCATGGATGCGGAGATACCAGACGCACAGGCAGATGATGGTGACCTCACCGCTACGCCACATGACGTACAGCCAGGTCGGCATCCAATTCAGGAACGCGACGAACTTCTTGATCATGACAACGACCTTTCTCGTTGATGGTTTTGCACGATACGACATGCGCATCGCGCTTAAAGGATAGCAGAATGAGGCTGTTTTGTCAATAAGTAATGACAAAATAGGCTGGCGGAGGCATACTAGACCGTCCGGCTCTTGTGCTATACTGCCCCCATGAACCGTCGCCCAGTGCAGCCAAAAAACGCCGTTTCCAAGCCTGAGCCGAAACCCGCAGTATCGGCGCTGATTTTCGCCTGCGGCATTATCGGGGCTGCGTTGATCCTCTTTGCCTCCATCGCGTACCTGCACGCCTGAACAGGCCTGACCACCGGCCGCTTTTCCTTTGCCGGGACGCGGGGTAAGGTAGCCGCATAATCGCGCGGGCCACGCGTGCCCCGCCAATGCACATGAAGACACTGGTCACCCACCTCAAGCCGCATCTGGACGACATCTGCGCCTTTTGGCTGCTTCGGCGCTTGGTGCCGGAGCTGAAGGATGCGCCGATGCGTTTCGAACAGGTGGCCAACCTCGGCGGGACCGCGCATGACGATGCTGATACCGTTTGCGTCGGACTTGGCGCGGGAAAGTACGATGAGCACAAGGGTGACATCAACGATTGCTCCACGTCGCTCGTCTGGAAGGATGTCTCGCCGGCTGCTGGACTGGATGCGGATGAGCACGCGGCCTATCAGAAGATCGTCGACTGGTCGCTCAAGATCGATCTCGGCAAGACCATGTCGGACGCCGGCGAGTCGTTCACCGTGCCGGCGCTGCTGGACGGGTACTTCGCGACGCATGACCGTGACTCCGCCACTCTGACGACGTTCGGGTTTGAGCTTCTGGATGCGCTGCTTGAAGTGCAGCGCGGCGAGGTTCGCATTGAGAAAGCCTGGGCTGCGCGCAAGGAATTCACCACGCCGTGGGGCATGGGCGTGGCCGTCCGTGGCGCACCCAAGTCCTTCGACTCATTTGCGTACGCGCATGGCGCGGTGGTGGTCGTACTGGTGAACGCGGAGAACACCTACCATTCCATCCGCGCCAGCGCCGATTCCCCGACGGACCTGACGGCCGCGGCGGAGGCGGTGAAGGCGCGCGAGCCGAATGCGAACTGGTTCTTCCATCACTCCAAACGGATGCTCATCTGCGGCGGGACCGGCATGGTGCCGGCCAAGGTGCCGTCCAAGCTGACGCTGGAGGAACTCGTCGCCCTGGTCGCCGTGCCGAAAGCCTAACGAACGGCAGACATGAACGGAACCGCAGTCGAGGAAATCAAAGCCAAGTTGGAGATCGTCCCTTTGATCTCCGAATACGTGCAGGTCAAAAAGACCGGCGCGAGCTTCATGGCGGTCTGCCCGTTCCATGGCGAGAAGACGGCATCGCTCCACGTGAGCCCGGACAAGCAGATGTGGTACTGCCACGGTTGCGGCGAGGGCGGCGACATCTTCGGGTTCGTCATGCGCATCGAGGGCGTGGACTTCAAGGAGGCGATGCGGATGCTGGCGGCAAAGGCCGGCGTGACGTTGAGCGCTGATGACGCGCGCGCCAGCACGGAGCGGCAGACGCTCATCGCCGCGAACACCATGGCCGCCAAGTACTGGCACCAGGTGCTTCTGAAGTCGCCGCAGGCCGCGGTGGCGCGCGCGTACGTCGAACGGCGCCTGCTCAAGCAGGAGACCATTGAGGATTGGATCATCGGTTTTTCCCCGGATTCGTGGGACGCCACGTTGAACGTCCTCAAGGAGCGGAAATTCACGGAGGACCAGCTCTTCAAGGCCGGCATCATTTCCAAAAGCGAAAAGACGCGCGGCTACTTCGACCGTTTCCGCGGCCGCCTGATGTTCCCCATCCGCGACACGCAGGGCAACGTGGTGGGCTTCACCGCGCGCATCATGCCAGGCGCGGACGGGAAGGACCCCAAGGACGAGGCCAAGTACATCAACACCACGGCCACGCCGGTCTACAACAAATCGCACGTGCTCTTCGGCCTGGACATGGCGCGGCAGGCGATGAAGAAACTCGATCTGGCGGTGGTGGTGGAGGGGAACATGGACGTGATCGCTTCGCATCAGGCGGGCGTGAAGAACGTGGTGGGTTCTTCCGGAACGTCGTTCACGGACGAACAGCTTAAACTCATCAAGCGGTTCACCTCGCGCCTGGTGCTCTCTTTTGATAACGATCCGGCAGGAGAGACGGCGGCGCGGCGTTCGATAGACGCGGCCGTGGCGGCCGGATTCGCGGTGCGTATCCTGCGCATCCCTCCTGGCGGCGGCAAGGATCCGGACGACTGCATCCGCAAGGACCCGGACCTGTGGCGCCGCGCCATCGCGGAGGCCGTGCCGTTCATGGAGTGGTACCTGACGCTCATCAAGGAACGCACCGACAAGAGCGATCCGGACAAGTTGCGCGACGCCAGCGAATCGTACCTGCGCGAGATCGCCAAGCTCACGGCGCCGGTCGAGCGGTCGCATTGGATCCGGCAGGCGGCGGACTTCTTCGATACGCCGGAGTCGGCGCTGTTCGAACGCGTCCAGAAGCTGACGGGGGCGGTGAAAGCCGCGGCCCCGTCCGGCGGTAGTACGAGTGCGGCGTCATCCGGACCGGCCGCGGGCGTCAAAGCCCCGGCCGCGCCGTCGGCGCAGCGCCCACGCGCCCCAAAAACCCGGGACGAGCTCGTCGCGCAGCACATCTTGGCGCTCATTTTCCAGTATCCGACGCTTGGCGCGCCCGTCGCGGACGCCTTGCGACCGGAAATGCTCCCCGCCGATCTCCAAGACCTTTACAAGGCGTATGCCCTGGCGTATGCTGAATCCCGTCAACGCGGCATAGAGCCGGAAGCGTTCCGACAGACGTTATTGCGCGCCGAAGACCGCCAAACGGCGGACCGGGTCGCCATCATGGAGCTCCTCGCGGAGCGGACCTATGGCGGACTCGATGCGGACGCGCGGCGTCATGGATTGCTCCAGCTCATCGGAGAACTCAAACATCTCCACATCAGCCGTCGCCAGCGAGAGCTGACGCACGCCATGCAGACGGCCGAAAAGGCCGGGGACATGGCGACAATCGAGCGCATCCAGGAACAACTGAATGAACTCATGGTGTAGCCTCTTTTTTGCGTATGCCCAAAAAACCCGCCGCCAAGAAGTCAGTTTCCAAGAAGCCCGCGGCCAAGAAGCCTGCGGCGAAGAAGGTCGCTCCCAAGAAGGCGGCACCGGCCAAGAAGCCCGTCAGCAGCAAGAAGGAAGCCGCGCGCGCGGCCGCCAAGATCGCCCACGCCGCGCCCAAGGTGAAAGCCGAGCTTCCCACCCAGGCGGAACTCGACCTGCTCCTCAAGAAGGGCCGCACGCGCGGCTTCGTCACCGAGACCGAAGTCCTCACCATCTTCCGCGACCTCGAGGAATACATTCCTCTCTTTGAGGAATTCTGCGCGCGCTTGGACGCCATGGGCGTGGGCATCGTGGAATCCAAGGAGGGCATCCTCGGCCGTCAGGCGGAGCACGAAGGCATGCTGAACAGCATCCGTTCCACCAAGGAAAAGAAACGCTTCGATCTCACGGACATCTCCGCAGACTCCATCCAGATGTACCTGCGCGAGATCGGTAAGATCCCGCTGCTTACGGGCGCGGAGGAAGTGGACCTGGCCAAGCGCAAGGAACGCGGGGAGAAGGAAGCGGAGAAGCGCCTCATCGAGGCGAACCTCCGTCTCGTGGTGTCCATCGCCAAGAAATTCGTGGGCAAGTCGCTGTCGCTGCTGGATCTCATCCAGGAAGGCAACATCGGCCTGTTCCGCGCGGTGAAGAAGTTCGAATACCGCAAGGGTTTCAAATTCTCCACGTACGCCACCTGGTGGATCCGCCAGGCCATCACCCGCGCGCTCGCCGACCAGAGCCGCACCATCCGCATCCCGGTGCACATGGTGGAGACCATCAACCGGTTCCAGCAGGTGGAGCGCCAGCTGATCCAGGATCTCGGCCGCGAACCGTTGCCGGAAGAAATCGCCGCGGAAATGGGCGAGGAGGTCGACAAGGTGCGCCACATCATCCAGATCTCGCAGGACACGGTGTCGCTCGAGACCTCCGTGGGCGAGGACGATGAGGACAGCACGCTGGTGGACTTCGTGGAGGACGTGAAGAACGTCGCCCCGGACCGCGCCGCCGCGCTGCAGCTCCTGCGCGACTACGTGCGCGAGGTCATCAAGGACCTTTCGCCGCGCGAGCAGAAGATCCTCGAGATGCGTTTCGGCCTCACGGACGGCGTGGGTCACACGCTGGAAGAAGTCGGTCAGGAATTCGACGTCACGCGCGAACGCATCCGTCAGATCGAAGCCAAGGCGCTGGAGAAGATCCAGAACCACGCCGGGGTGCAGCGGTTGCGGGATTACTAGAGCGAACGCGAAAAGCCGCCTTAATAGGGCGGCTTTTCGCATGTCAGAATGGATTGACAGAATTGCCGGGGCGTGATATCTTTGTCTGTCCCTGAATGATCAATGGACGGTTTATCGACGAATCGGACGTCGAGAGATGAGGGAGTTGGGCATGGATACGTATTCGCTTTGGCGAGAGGAATTGATCACCGTCGTGGAAGCGCGGGGAGTCACCCATCTGGCGGGGGTGCCCGGGGTCATCTGCAGGAACCCGCAGGCACCGGAACCGGAACGGCTGTATCGGAAGACGTTCATCAACGGTCTGAAGCGTATCTATTTTCCCGACGAAATGGAGTCGGCGCTGTCGACGTACCTTCGGGGAAGAAACACGTTCGTCATCGCGATGAACGGCTACAGTGCGATCTCCCCGGAAAACTGCGCGGCGTGGGGCGTGAAGCCTGGCGCGTACGAGAAGGCCTGCGAGGTGTTCCTCATCGAGATGTGCAAGCACTTTCGTGCGACGTTTCCGGATGCGGACGTGCGGTTCACGCACGGTGCGTCGGACATGGGCGTCGATCGGGCCATCTCGAAGGCGGCAACGGCGCTACGGCGGCCGCAACTCGGCTTCAGCTGTCCGGACTACCTGTTCTTCGTCCCTGACGACGAACACCCTGTCTACGTCGCGGAAAGCGTGGAGGCCTACTCTCACGCGTTCGTCCGCAACAGCGATATCCTGATCGCCGCGAACGGGCGGTTGCAGGCGTATCGCATGGACATCGCCGCGGTGTTCGAGTACGACAAGTTCCTGTTGTCGGTGAACATCCTGCAGCTGATCTCCAGCAACGGCGGTCCGCCCGCGCGGAACGCCGCAGGCAAGATCGAGGATGCGGTGGCGCACTTCGAACAGCGCGTGTTCACCATCGGGCAGCAGTTCATCGGCTCGTCGCGACGCGATGCCTGGGGCGAAGCCCTGGGAGAGTGTCGCCACGTCCTGACCAGGATCGGTCGGCAGGTGCTTCCTCCCGACATCGGCCTGGAAATCAACGTCTGACGAAGGGACCCGCGGCATCATGCCACGGGTCTTTCATTGACAAAGGCGGCATATCCGCATATCCTCGGGCCACGGAGGTCACCACATGACGACAGCAGCGGATATTTGGAACGGGCTCCTTGCGCAGACGACGTTCACCGGTAGGGTTCCGGACGGTCCGCGCCGCGCGGCGGTGCAGGAATTCGTGGCGGGATTCCCGGCCGCGTTCGGTGCGCTTTTTCCGGAGAAGCTGACTGCGGAGACGCTGGCGCGGACCGCGTACGCCATCCTCCTGCATTCGCGGAACACGGGGTACGTCACGCGCCAATGCGCCGCCGCGCGCGCCAGCGGCGCGAGCATCCCGCCGAACATGGTGCAGGAGCTCCAAAACGCGGAGACGGCGCAGCTGAAGACCCTGCAGCATCTCGTCAAAGGGTTGGATGAGGGCGATGACCATGCGTGGAAGATGCTGCGGCGCGTGGAGTACGTGCTTCGGCGCCTGACCGGCCTCGCAGCCGCCGAATACGAAGCGGGTACGCTGACCGTGGGGCGACTGCTGGTCCTGGATCTGCAAGCCGTCATGAGCGTGGGCGACAATCTCTGAATGACGCGAAACCGTCGGCGCTTGCCGGCGGTTTTTACCTCTGGTAGCGTCTTACCACGGAGGCACAGATGTACACCGCACAGGATTTTTGGGACCGCATCCTTCTCAACCCCACGTTCACGAATCAAGTCGGACCCGGACCGTATCGGGACCTGCACCGCGACGTGGTGTTCGCCGCGGAACCGATTCTTCGGCCGTACTTGGCGCTGATCGCCACCACGGACTCCGTTGGCGCCTTCATGCGCGACAGCCTGCGCTTCTTGCTCGATGCCGGCTGGATCGATCGATTGTCCGAGGCGGAAGCGAAGATCGCCCAGCCGCAGTGGGACGCGGCCGCCATTCAGACGTATGTCGACGGCCAGCGATTGGTCTACGAAAGCATGTACGTGGACTGCTTCGAGTCATGCCGCGTGATGGGTCTCGTCAACGACCCGTCGGCTTCGCAAGCGGATCGCGATGAAGGGGCATACTGCATCCAGGATATAACCGAGTTCGTTTCGCGCGGACTCGACCCGCAGGAGATCACGAAGTTCGGCCTCGGTCTTATGACGATCGAGGCATGGGCGTACAAAGTCGTCGGTACCTGCTGACCTCACCCCTGCGCGGCGGCGATACGAAAAAGCCCTCCTTTGCGGGGGCTTTTTTCCTGCGCGTCATTCCTCCATCGCCGGCCCCGCCAGTGGCGGCGTGGAAATCCCCACGCCCGTCTTCACCACCAGGAACGTCCCCACCCACGACCCGCAGGCGAGCGGGATGATATATAGCGGGTTTGAGGTATAGGTGAGCACGCCGAAGGCCAGCAGGAAGTGCATCAGGAAACTGACGTTGGCCGATGCGAACGGACGGCGCGCGGTGACGACCAGCGTGTACCAGGCGTACATGGCATCGATGACGGCGTAGGTGAAGAAGACGAGCACCGCGAGCGGCCAATCGAAACCGAGGCGCG
>JBEEJS010000177.1:0-17228 GCA_041169025.1 Candidatus Parcubacteria bacterium | reverse complement strand
TCCAGTGAACGCAGCGACCGAAAACGTTCTTAGTGACAAGCAGACGCTTCCGGACCTGCTCCGTGAAAGCATCCGGCATTTCGCGGAGCGACCGCTCTTCGGCACGAAGGCCGACGGCGAGTGGAAATGGACGTCGTACCAGGACTTCGGCGGCATGGTTGCAGCGGCGGCTCGCCGACTGGGTGAGATGGGGGTCAAGCGGGGAGACCGCGTGGCCGTCATCGCTCCCAATTGCGTCGAATTCGCCGTCTGCATGTATGCGGCGTTCGAGCGTGGCGCGGCGATCGTTGCCATGTACGAGCACCAGACCGACAAGGACTGGCAGTACATCCTCCGCGATTCCGGCGCCAAGGTGGCGTTCGTGGATTCGCCGGAGATCCGGAACCGAATCAAGGCGTTCGCGCCCGATATCGCCGTCACCGTCTGGACGCGCGGCGACGAGCGCTGGAAGCCTGCGCCCGGGCATGTCGTCGCGTTGCCGCAACGCCTCACCGCGCAGTGCGAGTTCGTGACGGCATCGGACGTCGCCACCGTCATCTACACCTCGGGCACCACCGGCGAACCGAAGGGCGTCCCGCTCACGCACCGCAACATCTGCGCCAACGTGAACGTCATCCGCCGCCTGTTCCCGCTCGGTCCCGACGACCGCAGCCTGTCGTTCCTTCCTTGGGCGCACGTCTTCGGCCAGGTGCTCGAGACGCACAGCATCATCTCGCTCGGTGCATCGGCGGCCATCTGCGAGGGAACCGACAAGATCGTGGCGAACCTCGCGGAGGTGCAGCCCACCATCCTGTTCTCGGTGCCGCGCATCTATGACCGCATCTACGCCAGCGTGAACAAGCAGATGGCGGAGAAACCCGCCGTCATCAAGGCGCTCTTTCGCACCGGCTTGGAAGCTGCCGCGCGGAAGGCGCAGGGAAGCGATCTCTCGCTAGGGGATCGCATCACCCTCCGCCTCGCCGACAGGCTCATCTTCAGCAAGATCCGCCGGAAATTCGGCGGCCGGCTGCGCTTCGCCATCTCCGGCGGCGCGTCGCTTGCGAAGGAAGTCGGCACGTTCATCGACGCGCTCGGCATCAGCGTCTACGAGGCGTACGGCCTCACGGAAACCTGCTGCGTCAGCACCAACGTCCCGGGCGACCGGAAGATGGGCGGTGTCGGCAAGGTCATTCCCGGCGTCCGCGTCACCATCGATTTCACGGCGACGGACGATCCGTCGCATGGCGAGATCATCGTCTACGGACCGAGCATCCTGCGCGGGTACCTCAACCGGCCGGATGCGGTCAGTGACGGCATCGGCTTGGACGGCGGTTTCCGCACAGGCGACCTCGGCCGATTCGACGCGGACGGACACCTGTTCATCACCGGCCGCAAGAAGGACCAGTACAAGCTGGCGAACGGCAAATACGTGGCACCTGCGCCGCTCGAGGACAAGCTCAAGCTGTCGCCGCTCATCACGAACGTCATGGTGTACGGCGACAACCGCGACTGCAACGTGGCGCTCATCGTGCCGGACCGTGCGGCGCTCTCGAGCGCGCTCAGCGAGCAGGGCATGGACATCTCCCTCGGACGGCTCAACGACGACATGCGCGTGCGCACGCTGTACGCCACCGAGCTCGAGCGCCACTCCGATGGCTTCGACAAGTTCGAGCGCATCAGGTCGTTCGCGCTTCTGGACGAAGACTTCACCCTGGACAACGGCCTGCTGACGCCCACCTTCAAGGTGAAGCGGCAGGCGGTGGTGAAGCGGTACGCCGATCAGATCGCCGCGCTCTACGGGAAGTGACACTCGCGCCGCGCACCATCATGGTGCGCGGCGTTTTCAATCACGTGCCCTTGGCGCGGCCCACATGCCAACGCGCCCGCGCACCCCAGGCACGGCGCGCGGCGCAAACGAAAAGCCACCCGTTGCCAGGTGGCGTTTCTTTTTTTCTTGAGTCCGAAGGTCGTGCTACAGGCTGTTTCAACAATGTGACTTTGTCCTGGCGATTCTTCTGGATGTGCGTCCTTTTCCTCGTGGGAAGACTCTCGACTGACGTGGTCTCGTTGGCTGTTCCGCATGGACCGATGGTCCGAGGGTCGCTTTGAGACGTGTACTGAAGGTGAAGTTCCGTTTGCGAGCTCGGCCGAAGCCGACAGTGTAACTGTATCTCGCGGTTTCTTCTCGCCTAGGCCTGGTCAGCATGGCTGGACCGGTTTCGGCATCCCTCGTACATAACGCGTTGCACCCCATGAAGGTACCATAGAAAGCGGCGCCTGTCAATGCTGACAAGCGCCGAAAAGTCATTTCTTGGCTGGGTAGAGGTAATTCTCGAGTATATTCGCAAGGCGTTTGGCCGAGGGGACGTACCCGGCGGTCTCAAAGGTGTTGACCATGAAATGGTTGGCCCAGGGACCGGCCTTTTCACGTGCGGCATCCTCCGCGGCGCGCTCCGGTGAGCGGGGCTTGTAGAGGGGGCCTTCGGGGGTGACGCGGATCATGGTGACGTCGTATCCGAGCGAGCGGAACAGGACGACGGTGGGCTCCACCAGGGCGCAGATGCCGAAGCGCTCTTTGAGACGTTCATGCATTTCCTCGCGGTCGTTGTCGTACCAGTGGCCGTTGTACACGGTCTTGCCGCCCTGGACGAGGCGGCCATCGCGGAGCAGTCCGGCGAATTCGTCGTTGCTGCAGAACCGGTAGTGCTTGTCGTCCACGCGGCCGTTCTCGTCGATTTCCTCCGCGCGCGGTGCGCGATTGGTCACGGTGCGGATGACGCTCAATGTGCCTGGGTGCAGGACGAACATGCGATCGATGAGCGTGGTCTTGCCGCTGCCGGCAGGACCGACGATCGCGAACAACTTATGGAGCGATGGGGGGACGGTCATGGCGGGGCTCCTTTGAAGGTACTTCAATCATGATGCGGGGGAGCAGGGCAACAGTCAAAACGAAAACGGCCATCCCTGTGGATGGCCGTCGCGTGTTCACTCCTTGCTGCGATGCGCTTCTTGGACGTTAGCGTATCCCTTGATGAGCTTGGCGATTTCGATGCGATGATTCTCCGGAAGCGCGGCGACCGCGTTGCTCAAGATGACGCGGGGCGACGGGCCCTTCGGTGCTGCCTTGTGGACGGGGCTGCTCACGGGGCGTGGAGGCGTGCTCGGCGGTTTGAATCCGACTGCGCGGTTGAGCGCGGCGAGCCGGTGCGAGACAGGGCGCGCCGGCGGCTTGGCGGCTGCGGGTGCCGGCGGTTCCTCAACGGCCGGTTTCGGTTCCTTGAACGAGATGCCTTCCGGTGCGGCTTCGCGGATCAGAGCACCGAGCGCTTTGAGGGCATCGCTCTGCGCGCGTCCGCGGAGCGCTTCCTGCGTCAGGCTTTCCAGGTACTGGTTATCCAGCGTGTTGAGATGCTTCTGGACGATGGGTGGCGCGAATTCGATGGAGCCCTTGGTGGCTTCCGGTTGCGCGCGCAGCTTCGGTTCGCTTTTCGGGCGATTCCCTTGGGCGGCGGCGTAACTCTGCTCGAACATCTCACGGGCAGCATCGGACATCTCGTTCTTGGGCTTCTTTTTTGAGGACTCGTCCGGGCTCCACGTGTCTTCACGCATCATGTTTCGTTCGCCCATAGGTTCATGTGAAGCGGATTATTAAGGCTAATCATACCATGAAAATCGGAAATAATCAACAACCACTGACAAATCAGGCCGCCCTTGCCCCTTGCCAACCGCCCACTTTTCAGCTATAGTTCGCAGTCATATGGACATGAAGCTGGTGCAAAACGTGCTCGAAGCGGCGGGGGAACCGAAGTTCCGCCTGACGCAGATCAAAGAGGCTGTCTACGTGCAGCTGCTTTCGAGCTGGGATGAGATGACCACGCTGTCCGCCGAGCTCCGCGCGCGCCTCAACGCCGAGGTGCCGTTCTCCACGCTGGAAGTGGTGCGCTCGTCCACCTCCGTGCGAGGAGACACGTCCAAGATCGCCATCAAACTCGCTGACGGGAATCTCATCGAGACCGTGCTCATGCAGCACTACGGCGAGCGTAACACCGTCTGCGTGTCGTCCCAGGCCGGCTGCCCCATGGCCTGCAGCTTTTGCGCCACCGGCACCATGGGACTGAAGCGCAACCTCACCACCGCGGAGATCGTGGATCAGGTGCTGCACTTCGCGCGCGAACTGAAGGGCCGCGGCGAACGCGTCACCAACATGGTGTTCATGGGCATGGGGGAGCCGATGCACAACTATGACAACGTGATGGAGTCGATTCGGATTTTGAATGACCAGAAGGGTCTCTCGTTGGGTGCGCGCCACATTTCCATTTCCACCTGCGGCATCGTGCCGGGAATTCTCAAGATGGCCGAGGAGAATCTCCAGGTGAACCTCGCTATTTCCTTGCACGCGCCGAACGATACGCTTCGCTCGCGCCTGATGCCGGTGAACCGCGCGTATCCGCTGGCTAAGCTCTTCGCCGCCATCGAGACCTACGTGCAGAAGACCAACCGCAAAGTGATGTTCGAATACCTGATGATCCAGGACCTGAACGATACGCTTCCCGTGGCGGATGAACTCGCCGTGCTCATGCGCAAGCCGCTGTACCACGTGAACCTCATCAAATACCACACCACCGGCGCCTACGTCACCTCGCCCCGCGAGCAGCGCAGCGCCTTCATGGACCGGCTCATCAAGCAGGGCGTGTCCGTGACGCACCGGATTACCTTTGGCGAGGATATCGATGCTGCTTGCGGGCAGCTGGCGAACAAGCATGCCAAAAAAGCGGGGAGCGGGGTTTTGGAGAAAGCATAACGGGGCTAAGGGCATGTCAAACATTGTTGACATGCCCTTCTGCGTCTGATACGCGGTGAAAGACTTGCTCATCATGCTGCTCAATCCTGGCGCGATGTAACCGTTACGCACGCCGTCTTCCCTGCTGGGGAGGACGGCTTTTCGTTTCGTGCTGCATCGGTGACGACCGCTGTCGCCAAAGTCAATAGAACTTGACAAATCAATCCAATGATGATAAGACGACAGTTGCTCACACGAATGGTCGCGTGGGTAGGCACCCTCACAACACAAGGAAACGCATCATGGAAACCCTGATACACGGCCTCGCTGCAGGAGTACCGCTGGTACTGCTGCTCGGCGCCTTGCTGATCGTGGCACTCAAGTCCTGGCATCAGATCGGACCGACGGAGTTCGGGCTGATTACCAAACGACTTGGCACCAAGCTTTCCGGTGATATCCCTATCGCATTCAAGGGCGAGGCGGGATATCAGGCGGAATTGCTTCAACCGGGACTACGGTTCAAGCTCTGGCCGATCTACGCGGTCGAGAAGTTCCCATGGGTCCAGGTGCCACCCGGTGGCATCGGCATCGTGGTCTCTCAGGTGGGCGCTTCGCTCCCTGCAGGTGCCAAGAGCGCCGTGTACAAGGCGGAATTCGGGAATTTCACCGACCTCCGCACCTTCATCGAGAAGGGTGGCCAGAAGGGCGTACAACGTCCAGTGCTGCCGCAAGGCACCACCTTGCAGTTGCATCCCGTCGCGTTCATGGTAATCACCGCTGACGGCGTCTTCGGACGTCCTGTCTCGGATGATCTCGTACAGAAGACGAACAAGCATGGCCAGTTGTCATGCGACGCGTTCGGTCTCGAGCCGAAGCAACTCACCATGGTCAAGATCGAACCCGGCAAGGAAGCGGAGACCGGCAAGGTCATCGACCGGATCGGCATCGTGACCACGCTCGACGGCGACCCTCTCCCTTCGGGAGATATCGCCTGCCGCCTCGGCGGTTTCGCTGACATCGCCGCGCTCGAAGCGAGTGGCGCAGTGACAGATGCGACGCTCCTGGAAACCGTGCTCGGCAACCAAAGCGTCAAGCATAACAACTTCCAGAATTTCCAGGCGTTTCTGGATGCCGGCGGCAAGATCGGTCTCCAACACGATCCACTGCTCTACGGCGAATACGCGCTCAACCCGCTGCTCGTCCGCGTGACGTACGCCGACATGCTCGTCATCCGCCAGGGCGAAGTCGCCGTGGTGAAGTCCTACGTTGGCCTCCCCGCGGAAGACACCTCCGGCCAAGGGTTCAAGTTCGGGTCGATCGTCCGACCTGGGCACATGGGCATCTGGCAGGAGCCGCTCCGTACGGGCAAGTACGCGCTTAACCCGCGCTGCTACTCCCCGGAAATCGTGCCAACGTCGATCCTCACGCTCAATTGGGCGGATGCGGTGTCGAAGGCGCACAACCTGGATCAGGCGCTCTCGCAGATCATCGCCAAGTCGAACGAAGGGTTCGTCTTCATGATCGACCTGCAAGTGCAGATCCATGTTCCTGACACGATGGCTCCGAAGGTCATCTCGATGGTCGGCACCATGACCAACCTGGTCAACGAAGTGCTGCAGGCGGCGGTGGGCAACCATTTCCGTGACAAGCTACAGTCCATGCCGGCGATCAAGTTCATCAACGACCGTCAGAACGTGCAGAAAGAGGCCATGGCGCACGTCGCCAAGGAACTCCAGGCGTACAACGTGGAGACGCGCGGCGTCTACATCCAGGACGTCGTCCTGCCTGCCGAACTGGTCAAGGTCCTCACGGAACGCGAAATCGCGAGCCAGGAGATCCAGACCTACACGCAGCAACAGAAGGCCGAAGACGCTCGTATCGCCATGGAGAAGACGCGTGGCATGGCCAACCAACAGGCGGCACTCGCCGGCTCGGAAGTCGGTATCACCATCGTCGAGAACAAGGCGAAAGCGCGAAAGGCGGAAGCCGACGGTGAATCGTACTACCTCGAAACGGTCGGTGCGGCCAAGGGTGCGGACGTCCGCGCTATCGGTCTCGCCAAGGCGGAAGGCTATCGCGCCCAAGTGGACGCGCTCGGCCAGAACGCCACGGCCATCGTCAACGCGCTCGAGCACGTGGCCGACTCCAAGATGCGGCTCGTGCCGGACGTGATGGTCGTGGGCGGAGGCGGGGGAGTCGAAGGACTCGCCGCGACGCTCATGAAGACGCTCGTCAGCGGTGCGCAAGGCGTCGCGGCGAACGGGAACGTGGCACAGGCCGCTGCACCCGTCGTCGAAGCGCTGACCCGTCCGGTTCCCGCCAAGAAGGTGGAGCCAGTGACGAACGGCAACACCCAGGGAGTCTGATCATCTGAATGCACGCCGCACCGGTCTTCCGGTGCGGCGTTTCTCATATCCGCGTATTCCACGTGTTCCGAGCACGCCGCACCAGACGCCTGCGCTGCTCGATGCCCCCAGCGCATTGACCGTACCCCGGCGTTCCGTCTCAATACGTGCAGACCCCGTCACGCCCCAAGGAGGCGCGCCATGCGCAAGCTGCTCTTTTCCCCGGCGTTCTCATTCCGGGAAGCCGCGCTGCTGTTCGTCGAGGCGCTCGTCATCATGCTCCTCTGGGCGCAGTGCATCACCTTCGTCGTGGAACTCGCGAACGGCGCCCAGGTCGCGAAGCATTCCATGTACTACTACGCGCCGTATTCGCTCTTCGTGCCGCCCATCGCGCTGCAACTGGTGTTTGAGGAGGCGTTCCGTCTCGTGCCGCTGGCGTCCGTCGTCTGGATCGTCGGCCGGTTCGCAAGGTTGCGACCGTACGGCGATCGGATCATCGGCACCGCGAGCGCCGTCACCGCCGTGGCGTTCGGCCTGATGCATCTGCCGAACGGCCTGCCGCTCGCCATCGTCCTGTGTTGCCAGACGGTGTTGGGGTTCGCCCTCAACGTCATCTACCTTCGCACCGGTGGCATGCACGGGCGCATCGTCCGGGCGTTCTGGTTCGCCTACGCCATGCACCTGTCGTATGACATCCTGCTGGCTGTCATCGAAAAGACCTTCACCTGACCGTCCGCCCCCTTCCGCTTGGGAGGGGGCTTTGCGTTATCGTCTACGGGATGCAGCGCGTGACCGGGCACTCTAGGCGGGAAGCTCGGCTATTGCAGATGTGCTTCCCGACAGAGTGCCCAGTCACGCCCCATCACTCTTTCCCACACCCCGCAAGTTGCATATACCCAGCCTATCCTCTAGCATAGTGCGTATCTGAATCAGTGCGTCCGGTACCGCGGCCGGCGCTTTCTTTCCGCCTGAATTAGCCGTATGGCCACACCAATGTCCGTCATCAAGAAGGTCGGTTCGTTCCTCGGGTCGCTCGTCGTTCCCAAGACCCCGCGCGGCAAGGTCCGTCAGGCGGTGTTTCTCGTGCTCGTGCTGCTCGTCATCGCGGGCAACCTGTCGCACTCTGCGTATTGGGACAAGAGCGCGGACAAGGTGAACGGCGCGCTCACTGCCGCGCATGCGCCGCAGTGGCTGCACGTGCCGCACTTCTGGAACCCGCCGTACCGCCTGGGTCTCGACCTCCAGGGCGGCGCGCACTTGGTGTACGTGGCCGACATGAAGGACGTCCCCGGCGACCAGCGCGCGGACGCCATGAGCGGCGTGCGTGACGTCATCGAGCGCCGCGTCAACGCGTTCGGCGTGGCCGAGCCGATCGTCCAGGTGAACCGCTCTGGCGACGCCTGGCGCCTCATCGTGGATCTCGCCGGCGTGAAGGACATTTCCCAGGCCATCAAGCTCATCGGCGAAACGCCAATCTTGGAGTTCAAGGAGCAGGGCGACGCCGTGCAGGCCGTGACCGCGCTCACGCCCGCGCAGAAGAAGGAGATGGACGCATTCAACGCGGCGGCCAAGACCAAGTCCGACGCCGCGCTCTCCGCAGCCCTCAAGACGGGTGCCGATTTCGGCGCGCTCGCCAAGCAGTACAGCGATGACGCCGCCACCAAGGACAAGGGCGGCGACCTCGGCTTCGTCGCCGCGGACGGCCCGTACGCGCAGATCGTGGACAAGATCGAGGCGGTCAAGCTGCAGCCGGGCCGCGTGCTCTGGCAGACCATGACCACCGCCGAGGGCATCAACGTGGTGAAGTTCGATGAGAAGAAGGAAGGCGAGGCGCAGGTCTCCGCATCCCATATCCTCATCGCCTACAAGGGCGCTGATCGCAGCACCGCCACGCGCACCAAGGAAGAGGCTTTGGCGCTCGCGGGCAAGGTGAAGGCGGAGGTGACCTCGTCCAACTTCGGCGTGGAGGCAGCCAAGTATTCCGATGACGCCAGCAACAAGGACAAGGGCGGCGACCTGGGCTACTTCAGCAAGGCCACCATGGTGGCGCCGTTCTCCGACGCCGCGTACGCCCTCAAGAAGGGCGAAGTCTCCGGCGTCGTCGAGACGTCCTTCGGTTACCACATCATCTACAAGACGGGGGAGAAGCAGACCTTCACCTATCACCTGGAACGCATCCTTTCCAAGACCAAGACCGATGCCGATTACCTCCCGCCGGCCGAACCGTGGAAGAACACGCAGCTTTCCGGCAAGGACCTGAAGCGCGCGGTGCTGCAATTCGACCAGAAATCCGGCGCACCGAACGTGGGCATCGAGTTCAACGAGAACGGCACCAAGCTGTTCGGTGAGATCTCCCAGCGCAACATCGGCAAGCCGGTCGCCATTTACCTGGACGGCCAGCCGCTCAGCATCCCCACCGTGCAGGAAGCCATCCTTGATGGCCGCGCCAACATCTCCGGCAACTTCTCGCTCCAGGACGCCAAGGACCTGGTGAAGCGCCTCAACGCCGGCGCGCTCCCCGTGCCGATCTCCCTTGAGACGCAGCAGACCGTGGGCGCGTCGCTCGGTCAGGACTCGCTCAACTCGTCGCTGAAGGCGGCCCTCATCGGCTTCATGCTCGTGGCGCTGTTCATGCTGCTCTACTACCGCCTGCCGGGCCTGATCGCCATCTTCGCGCTCACGCTCTACACCGGCATCAACCTTGCGCTCTTCAAGCTGATCCCGGTCACGCTGTCGCTCTCCGGCATCGCGGGCTTCATCTTGTCCGTGGGCATGGCCGTGGACGCCAACGTGCTCATCTTCGAGCGCATGAAGGAAGAACTCCTGAACGGCCGCCCGGTCGGCAGCGCCATCGACGAAGGCTTCAAGCGCGCCTGGAATTCCATTCGCGATTCCAACTTCACTACGCTGCTCTCCTGCACCATCCTGTTCTACACCTCTTCCTCGCTCATCAAGGGCTTCGCCTTCACGCTGGCCATGGGCGTCCTCGTCTCGATGTTCTCCGCCATCACCGTGTCGCGCACCCTGCTTCGCCTGGTGGCCGGTTGGGGCTGGCTGAAGTCCACCTGGCTCTACCTGCCGGGCCTGAACGTCCCCGCAGCGCAGAAGGTGGACGCGCCGCGCGCCTAACCCGCTGCTGAACGCATTCCTATGAAACTTCCCATCATCAAGCAGCGCAACGTCTGGTTCGCCTTCTCGAGCACGCTCATCGTGCTGTCGTTCGTCATCCTGTTCGTGCAGCCGCTCAAGTTCGGCATCGATTTCACCGGCGGTTCGCTCCTGGACGTCTCCTTCAAGGGCGCGCGTCCGGAACCGAAGCAGATCTCCGAGATGATCTCCAAGCTCGAGCTCGGCGACGCCACCGCCCAGACCGTGGGCGACAAGGAGATGCTCATCCGCGTGCGCGGCCTCGACGAGCCCACGCACCAGAAGGTGAACGCCCAGATCAAAAAGGAATTCGGCGATTTCACTGAGCTCCAGTTCCAATCCATCGGCCCCACGGTGGGCAGCGAACTTCGCAGCAAGGCCGTCTGGTCCATCTCGCTGGTGCTCCTGGGCATCGCGCTGTACGTGGCCTACGCCTTCCGCAAGGTGTCGCGCCCGGTGGCGTCCTGGAAGTACGGCCTCGTGACGCTCATCGTCGGCCTGTTCCATGACGTGCTCCTGCCGGTGGCGGCGTTCGCACTGCTCGGCAAGTTCACCATGGCCGAAGCGAACTCCTCGTTCATCGCCGCCATCCTGACCGTGCTGGGTTTCTCGGTGCATGACACCATCGTGGTCTTTGATCGAATTCGGGAGAACCTTCTCCGGTCGGGCGGCAACTTCGAGGACATCGTGGAGCGCTCCGTGAACGAGACCATCTCCCGTTCCATCAACACGTCTTTGACGGCGACCCTGCCGCTCGTCGCCATCTACTTCTGGGGAGGGGAGTCGCTCAAGAACTTCGCCTTCACCTTGGTGATCGGCATCGCCGCGGGCGTGTACTCGTCCATCTTCCTCGCTTCGCCGCTGCTGGTGGTGATGCAGAAGAAGGCGTCACGCTAGGCCGCGATTCGACGCAAAACGCTCCATGAACGGGGCGTTTTTGCTATGCCATGCGTTTGACCGACGGGAACACGGTTGTTACCGTCATGCTGCCGCAAGGCAGGAGGTCACGATGCCACGCCTGTTCGCCCTATCGCTCATTTCCCTCATCTTGCTCGCCGGATGCGCGTCCGCGCCGCCGGTACGGACCGCCGCACAGGATAAGACGTTCTACGCCATCGTCCGCGCGGACACCTGGTCTTGCCAAGGCACCATCACTCTGGGAATCGAGCTGCCCGGGTCCGGGTGGACCAGCGTGCCTTATGCTGAGACGGAAAAGTCCTTTCCGGGAGCGTCCGGCTTCCGCGACACCGAGAACGGTACCAGAGTGATCTTCCTGCCCGTGCAGGAACGGTCAAGCAAGCTGGATCGCACGCTCCAGGATCTGCTCCCCGTCGGTGCGACGATGGACGGACCGGTCACTCGCGGCGTCCAAGAGGCGAGCGTGCACTTTCATCGGACCAATGACGGCGTCACCATCTACGGCTGGGCCCGACTTTGGACCGTCGCCATGTTCATGTCATCCGTCGGACCGCACGCCGGCATCGTGGACATGCTGGCCGTCGTCGAGTCACCAGCCTCCGATGCGCGGGCCATCGCCCCGTCCTCCGAAGCGCTCAAGCAGGTCAGTGTCGAAGAAACTGCCTGCCCATGACCGGTGTAGCCCGTCCCTTATCTGGGACGGGCTTTTGTCATAAATAATTGACAAAATGACGAAAACCTGCTAGGATGAGCCTAAGTCCTTTTTGGGTGCCTTACGGCGCCTTCCAAACACCTACAACGGAGATTCGATACATGACCACTGACAATCGCACGAATACCAACGGCGGCGTCGCCGGTTCCGCTCTCGATCTGATCATCGGCATCGCCCGCGCCGCCTCGGAAATCCGGGGCGAAATCATCGAGACCAAAGATGGTCTTCGCGGCATCATCGCGGCACTACCCGGCTTCTTCCGCGCCTCGGCTCGTCCCACGGCGTACGGCATCCTGCCTGTCGCCCTGGGTTCGCTCATCGTCACCCTGGCCGCAAGCATGCATCCTGACGCGGATCCGCGCTCGGCGGGCATGCAGGGCGTACTCATGCTCCTCGGCCTGGCGATCGCCACGCTCGGCACGACCGTCGCCATCGCGCACGGTTCCGTGAAGACCGCGATCGTCGCGTTCGTCACGGCCACCGGCGTGCTGACCTGGTACGTCGACGGCGCTCCGATGACGCGTGCCGTCACGGTCACGATCATCGGTGGCTTGGTCCTCATCTACGGCGCGGCCTACCTGGCCATACGCCCGTACGTCGGCCGCGCCAAGACGTTCGATGTCGTGGCGTACGATCACCCCATGGTCCCCATCCGCGCGGCCCTGGGAGTCATCATGGCCGCTGCGTTCAGTGCGATCCCGTTCCTCATGGATGAGATGCCTGACGCGGTAGACACCGGTTGCCTCGTCGTCACCATGGCGTTCCTCCTCCTCTGCGATCGCCAATACTTCGTCCGCGTCCGCGACCTGCCTCCCGTACCGGAGGAAGTCTACGACGCGGCGGAGTGACCCTCCTCGAAGAGCGCCTTCAATGGTGCGCTCGGCCGCCTCTCTCATGAGGCGGTCTTCTTTTTTTTTTTTGCATATTTAGGCTGGAAATTTGAGGTCGAATTGATGCATAAACCGCCAAATTCAGCCTTAAATCTTGTCATAAATTATTGACAAAAGCCTAAAAACGTGCTATAGTGGTCTGGTGACATGGTCGCGCAATCACGCGCATTCCACACCCATGACACAGGAGCATTTCGAATGACAGACGAACCGAAAGCGTTCACCAACAGCACGTTTCGCGGCATGGTAGCGGCGGCGGCGATGATCGCGCTGCTTCCCGGATCCCTGCTCGTCGCGCAGGCCTTCGACGACGGATGCCTCAACTGGGGCTCGGTCTACATGGCCGTCGTGGCGATCATCACGTTCATCAGCGGCGTCTTGCCTTCGACCGACTACGAACTGAAGCATGGCGCGTTCATCCGCGTCGTCGTCACGGTCATCGGCGCGGTCCTCGCCGTCGTGTTCTGCCTGAACATCGGCCTCGGCATCGACAGCGGTGCATTGACGATGGAACGGCACGACATCGCCCTGCCCATCGCGGCCTCGCTCGCGATCGGCTTCAGCGTCGAACTCACCATCTCGAACGTCCGGCTCATCGTGGCGACGCACACGGAGGCGCAGCCATGATCGCCATCGTCGACGTGACCGCCGCCGGCGTCTTCAGTCGGATCGCATTCGCGACCGAACAGGATGCCACGCGGTTCATCGCCTTCGTGAAAGAGCACGAACGCGCCTGCGGCACGATGGACGGCAACGCCTACCGGTTGTTCCACAAGGCGAAGTTCGCCACCGTGCCGAGCATGCCGCGCTTCGCCTGCACGCCGATCAATCCGGACGTCATCGCCAAGATGGCCGCAGGACTTGCAAAGGAGGACGCTCTCATTGCCGCGCTCACGCCAGGCGCTGACGGGTTCTCACGCATGACCGCAGAAGCATCGCCTGAAGGAACGACCTTCCGGTATGCACCGGACCTCCCCCAGAGCGCCATCCCAGGTGCGCTCGACCGCTCTCATCATGAGGCGGTCTTTCTTTTTGCGTGCACGCCCCGGACATCCCGGGACGGCCACAGGGCGACCCGAAAAAGGGGACAAATCGCGTTGCCCCTCCCCTTAAAAACTGCTACTATCCCCGTATCCCCGGCACGATGGGGCGGAGCTTACCTCCCATCGCCACAGCAGACGCATGCCGAACCTCCCGTCCATCCAGATCAATCCCGATTATTTCCTGCAGCTCGGCACCCTCCCGCTGCCGATTTTGATGTGGAGGCTGTTCATCGATGGCGGTTGGATCCCGATGCTCATCGTGCTCATCCAGGGTTTCTGGTTGCTGTTCCTGCAGTCGCGGCAGCAGAAGTACGGTGCCACGGTGGAGTTCGTCATGCTCGCCGTCGACATCCCGCGCAATAACGAGCAGACGGTGAAGGCGGTGGAACAGATTTTCGCGCACCTCTCCGGCGCCTACTCCGGGTTCGACACCTTCCAGAAGCTCTGGCACGGCAAGACCAACTCCGCGTTCAGCATGGAGCTCGCGTCCATCGACGGCTACGTGCAGTACTACGTCCGCACGCCGCGCAAGCTGCGCGACCTGGTGGAGTCCGCCATCTACGCGCAGTACCCGGAAGCCGAGATCGCCGAGACCGCGGATTACACCGACAAGGTGCCGTCGCATTTCCCGCATCCGGAATGGGAGGCGTTCGGCACCGAGTTCGTCCTCAAGAAGGACGCGGCGTACCCTATCAAGACGTACGAGGATTTCGAGCACAAGGGCGCGGAGGTCATGACGTTCAAGGATCCCATCTCCGGCATCCTCGAGACCATGTCGCAGCTTCGCGTCGGCGAGCAGCTCTGGTTCCAGGTCATCATCACGCCCACGGACGACGCCTGGCAGAAGAAGGGGCAGGAGGTGGTCGACAAGATCATGGGCAAGGTGAAGGTGCATCACAAGAGCATGATCGAGGAGATCGTCGAGTTCCCGCTGCACGTGGTCACGGAGATGACGAGCATCGGCGGCGCCGCGCATCCGCCGGAAAAGAAGCCGGAGCAGCCGAAGATCATGAGCCTCTCACCCATGGAACGCGAGGCGCTCGAACGCGTGCAGCAGAAACTGTCCAAGATCGGCTTCATGACCAAGATCCGCGTGGTGTACGCGGCGAAGCGCGACGTCTTCAACAAATCCCGCATGACGTCGCTCAAGGGCGCCATGAGCCAGTTCACGTCGTCGCATCTCAACGGCTTCAAGGGATACGGTCCGGTGACGCCGCAAGGTGATTACTTCTGGCAGCGCTGGAGCGAGCAGGAGAAGAAGACCAAGGTGGTGAAGGCGTACAAGGGACGCAGCGGCAAGGGCGCATCCAAGTTCGCCATGAACATCGAGGAGCTCGCCACGCTGTATCACTTCCCGATGCTCACCGTGAAAGCGCCGCTCGTGAAGAAAACGGAAGCCAAGCGCGCCGAACCGCCGTCGTCGCTGCCCACGGAAGACCGCTATCCCACGCAGGAACGCACGCCGCAGCCGCCGCCCGCGCTGTCCGATGAGGATGCCGACGACGCGGATGGCGTCCCCAAGAACCTCCCGTTCGCGTAACGCGTCACCGTCCGCGGTGGACGTCGGGCCTCGCCCCTTTCGACCTTTCTCCCTTTCGACCTCCATCATATGCCCGCTCACAAAGCGCCACCCCTCGATCATGACCACGAGAACGAAGTCGCCCTGTTCGGGCTGACCAACTTCCGCAATCAGGAGCGGCGCTTCGGCATCAAGACGGACGATCGCCGCCGCCACATGTACGTCATTGGAAAGACGGGCATGGGCAAGTCCACCGTGCTCGAGAACCTGGTAGTGTCCGACATCAACGCCGGCCACGGCCTGTGCTACATCGATCCGCACGGCGACACCGCGGAAAAGCTGCTCGACTTCGTCCCGCCGCACCGCATCAACGACGTGGTGTACTTCAACCCGTCGGACATGGAGTTCCCGGTGGGCTTCAACATCCTTGAAATCACCGACGAAGGCCAGAAGCATCTCGTGGCTTCCGGCCTGATGGGCGTGTTCAAGAAGATCTGGCCGGACGTGTGGAGCTCCCGCATGGAGTACATCCTGCTCAACACCATCATGGCGCTGCTGGATTTCCCGGGGTCAACGCTTTTGGGGATCAACCGCCTGCTCTCCGATGAGGAATACCGCGGCCGCGTCGTGTCTTTGATCCAGGATCCCGTCGTGAAGACGTTCTGGATGAAGGAGTTCGCGTCGTTCTCGGAGAAATACCGCACGGAGGCCGTGGCACCGCTCCAGAACAAGGTCGGTCAGTTTTTGAGCGCCACCATCATCCGTAACATCGTGGCGCAGGTGAAATCCACCATCGACATCCGCGAGATCATGGACACGCGGAAGATCTTCATCGTCAACCTATCCAAGGGCCGCATCGGCGAGGAGAACTCGCGCCTGCTCGGCGCCATGATCATCACGCGCATCCAGCTTGCGGCGATGGAACGCGTGGACATGCCGGAGAAGGAGCGCCAGGATTTCTACCTCTACGTCGACGAATTCCAGAACTTCGCCACGGAGTCCTTCGCAAACATCCTTTCCGAAGCGCGCAAGTACCGCCTCAACCTGATCGTTGCGCACCAGTACATCGAGCAGCTGGACGAGCTCGTCCGAGCCGCCATCTTCGGCAACGTCGGCACCATCCTGGCGTTCCGCGTGGGAGCCGCCGACGCCACGTTCATGGAGGCCGAGTTCATGCCGCGCTTCACGCCGGAGGATCTGGTGAACCTCCGCAAGTTCGAGGTGTACCTCAAGCTGATGATCGACGGCGCTTCGTCAGAACCGTTTTCCGCGAAAACGTTTCCCCCCATCGCCCAGAACATGGGCACGATGGACCGCGTCGTCGCCGTCTCGCGCGAACGCTACGCCATGACGCGCAAGAGCATCGAGGAGAAGGTCATCAAGTGGTCAGGATACGGCACCGCGGACACCGGACAGAAGCTGCTTGCCGAAGACGAACAGGAAGAGCAGTTGGACGAGGACGAGCGCAAGATCCAGGAACTCATCGCCGAGCGTCTCAAGACGTCGCCCGACGTGGGTCCCATGGCCTCGCCTCCGGATGGCGGCGGTTTCGGCGGCAAGAAAAAGAAGAAGGTGATGTTCCAGGTGCCGTGCGCGGTGGACGGGGAGATGCAGGATCTCACCTTCGAACCGGACTGGAGCAAGCCGTGGTTCTGCAAACGCCATCTTGAAGACAAGATCGCCGGCAAGCTGCCCAAGGGCATCAAGCTCCGGCCGGCTTCGGATTTCAAGCCGGGCGCCGATGGCGCGCTTCCTGCGGCGAGCATGGCGGCTTCTTCGGTGGCGGCCGGTGCACCTGCATCTGCAGCCCCCGCAACCGCGGCACCGGCCACGCCTGCCGCGTCCGCGCCGAGCGCCCCGCCCAAGCCTGCCGCGCCGCCCGCCGAGGTCGCCGC
>JBEEJS010000176.1:0-4589 GCA_041169025.1 Candidatus Parcubacteria bacterium | reverse complement strand
GGAGGGGCCACGGGCGTGGAACTCGCCGCGGAACTCACCATGTTCCTGCGCCGTCACGTCATGAAGGGCCATCTGTTGCCGACGGAATTCGACATCACGCTGGTGGAAGCGTCGCCCCGTTTGATCGGCGCGATGCCCGTGGAGGTCTCGCATGGCGCGCGCGAACGCCTGCGCTCGCTCGGCATCCGCGTGCACTTGGATAGCACCATCAAGGAGGTGCGCATGGGCGGCGTGACGCTGGCGCCGCGCACCTGCAAACCGGGCGAGACGCCGGACCAGCTTCTTTGCGACTTCACGTCGGAAGGGGAGCGGCGCATGGAGTCCGACCTCGTCATCTGGTGCGGCGGCATCCGCGGTTCATCTTCCTTGGAACCGCTCGGCTTCACGCTCGACGCTCGGGGAAAGCGCATTGAAGTGCCTGCGTCGTTGGAAGTTCCCGGCCTAAGCGGCGTGTACGCCATCGGCGACTCCGCGCTCTGCATGAACCCGGCCACCAAGATGCCCGTGCCGTGGCTAGCGCAGGCGGCGATGGCGATGGGGCGGACGGTGGCGGCGCGGATTGCGGCGGAAATCGGCTCTGACGCATCGACCGCGGAAAACGCAGCGCTGCCCGTGTACGCGTTCCCCGTCTTCCCCGTGGTCGTCCCGCTCGGCGGCAAATACTGCGCCGCAGTCGCCTTCGGCCGCACCTTCATGGGCTTCTCCGGCTGGTGCATTCATGAGCTTGCGACGCTGCGGTATTTCATCACGGTGATGCCGATGCTGCGGGGTATCGCGTACTGGTGGCGGGGGGCGCGGATGTATGCGGTGAATGATTAGCGGATGTCGGATACCTTGACAGATTACTCTTTTTCTGTTGTCATGATGACGTACTCGAGTCACGCACGATGAGGGGTAGTCCCTCATCGGTGGCTCGTCAAAGGAGTACATCATGGAAACGACGCACGTTCACATCAGGCAAGCGGAACAGGGCGACGAACATTGGGTGACGGACATGATGGAGCGGGTGCTCCAGCCGTTTTACGACGGCAATCACCGCACCCACGCGCAACGCATCTTCGCCGCGCATCTCGCCGGCGGACAGGACACGCTCGGCTTCTTCTCCCACGAGCAGCGCATGTTCGTGGCGGAGGTCGGCGGCGTCCCCGCAGGCATCATCCACGTGGTCGGAAAGCGGCAGCAGACCTACAAGATCAGCCCGCTCATGGTCCTGGAGCAGTTCCGGGGCACGCGGGGGATCGGCAAGGCGCTGCTCGCGCACGCGGAAACGTACGCCGTGTCTCATCGCGCGCGGCAGCTCTACTGCACCGTGGCTGCGGGAAATCGCCTGGCCATGCAGTTCTTTCTTCGGCACGGCTTCGTAGTGGCGGGCAGCTCCGAGAACCACTACAAGCACGGGTCGAAGGAAATCATGCTGTACAAGGAACTACATGACCCCTCGAGGATCACCACCTTGGACGCGCAGAGCATCTCCGTCATCCCGTTCCAGGAAGAGGATGCGGATCAGGTCCGCGCGTTCATCAAGCGGCACCTTCCCGATGCCTTCGCGGGTATCGACGATTCCTGGGTGGACGCGCTGTTTGCCGGATATCGGCGGCGTCATGGTGGCGACGTGGATACGAAGTACAAGCTGATCTACGTGGCGAAGGATTCCACTGGAACGGTGCTCGGCCTGGCGGCGGCGACTCCCAAGAAGGGAACGCCCATAAAGCTGATGCCGTTCATCGCGACGTCGCAGCAGGTCTTTAACGCGCTCCTGAGTGACCTGCCGTTCATGCTCGCGCCGCTCGGCCACAAGCTGTACATCCACGCCAGTCCCGGCGTGGACGAGGTCTTGAGCCTGCAGCGGCACGGTTGGCGGCTGGATGCCGCGCTTCCTGGCGCGTACCGGCCGGACGTGGTGACGCAGCAGTGGAGCCTCGACATCGGCGTGGAGACGATGCGGACGATGCGGCTGAAGAAGCATTTCTTCGATCACATCGCCGCGGAGCGGAAGACGCTCGAGGTCCGCGTGGGCTATGACAACATCAACAACATCGCCGTCGGCGAGCGCATCCGCCTCGTCTCGCACGGCGAAAGTCTCGTGGTGCGCGTGTCGGACAAGCGGACGTACCGTACGTTCTCGGACATGCTCGCGAAGGAACCCTTCGGAAAGATCGCGCCAGATGCCGCAACCGCGGAAGAGGTGCTGAAGATACTGAAAGGGTTCTATGACGACAAAAAGGAAGCCCTCGGAGTCGTCGTGCTGGAATTCCGGCGCGATCAGGGCTGAGTGACGCGAAAGCCGCCGACGTAAGTCGGCGGCTTTTCCTATCCGCGCGTGCGGCGGCGATTCGTCGGCTTACGCCAGCCTGATGCCGACCACGCCGTATTTGGTCTGATCGTCTGCGGAATAGAACGCGTTGATCTCCTCGATGGCCTCTTCCGCTTTCGTCCAACCGAACAGCACGGCCGGGAAATCGGTCATGAGGTCCTTGAAGGATGGATACCGGTACAGCGCGACGACACGCTTGGTCACGATCTGTGCGGGATCGTCGTTGCGGGTGAAGGCGATGTCGTCACCGAGCTCGATGGTACGGCGCTTGTCGTCATACAAGCGAGATTCAATGACCTTGGTGCCGTTTAGTATCTTTTCGAACGGGACTTGGGCGAGCTTCATCTCGTGGCGCATAACGGCAGGCGATATGAGGAATGATGGGAACAACCATTGTGTATCATGGTTCTGTCATCCGGGCAATATGACCACCGCATGATGGGCGCTTTCTGTCGGATGTCGGGCTCGGGTGCGCCCGCCCCCGTTTTCTGCTATACTGGAGTGGACATATGCGCCTCAAATCGCTCTCCCAGGTTAAAAACCTCAAAGGCAAGCGCGTCCTGCTGCGACTCGATCTCAACGTCCCGCTGGACAAGCGCGGACGCGTGGCCGAGGGCGGCGACGCCCGCATCCGTGCCTCCGTGCCGGTGGTGAAGTGGCTGTCCGAAAAAGGCGCGCGCGTCATCATCGTGTCTCACCTCGGTCGCCCCGCGCGCCGTGACCCCGCGCTCTCGCTCGCGCCGATCTCGCGCCGCTTGGCGACGGTGCTCGGCATGGACGTGCGGTTCGTCGCGGACGCGCTGGAGCACGAAAGCGCGGTGGAGATGAAGCTCGGCAAGCTGCTTCCCGGCGACGTGGCGATGCTGGAGAACATCCGCTTCCACAAAGGCGAGGAAACCAACGGGCCGTTCCTGGCGCGCCGTCTCGCGTCGCTCGCGGATGTATTCGTCAACGACGCTTTCGCCGTGTCGCATCGCGCGGCGGCATCCGTCGTGGGCGTGACCAAGTTCCTGCCGTCATACGCCGGTCCGCTCATGGAAAAGGAAGTCGCGGCGCTTTCCCGCGTCATCGAGAAGCCCAAGCGCCCGCTCGTCGTGATGCTCGGCGGCGCCAAGGTCTCCGACAAGATCCACGTCATCGACAACATGACGCGCATCGCCGACACCGTGCTGGTTGGCGGCGCCATGGCCAACGCGTTCCTGAAGGCCAAGGGCCTGCGCATCGGCCTGTCCGCCGACGGCCCTGCCGACGTGCGGCTCGCCAAGCGCATGCTCCGGCGCAGTAACATCGTGCTTCCTACCGACGTGGTGGTATCCGCATCGCGCGACGGCAAGCATCAGGCGCGCATCTGCAGCGTGAAGAACGTCGGCAAGGACGATTACATCGTCGACATCGGCGTCGAATCCGTGCGTGCCTGGGCCGCGTACATCAAGAAGGCAAAGACGCTGGTGTGGAACGGCCCGCTCGGGATGTTCGAGATCAAGAAGTTCAGCCACGGTTCCATCGCGCTCGGGCGCATGGTCGCCGCGCGCTCGTCCGGACGCGCATTCGGCGTGGTGGGCGGGGGAGAGACGGTGCAATGCCTGGAGCATACCGGCATGGCCGAGTACGTTGACCACGTTTCCACCGGCGGTGGCGCCATGCTGGATTTCCTGGCAGGGAAGGCGCTTCCGGGACTGTTACCTTTGCGCAAGAAGTGACGTATTAACCTGGACTCAATCATCCTTATCCCACACAAACTATGGGAGACATGAACGAAGGCAAGGGAAACGTGTGCATGCCCGGCGGATCGTGCGACAAGGGCGGCTGCGGTTCGTGCGGAAGCGGCGGTTCTTGCGGCTGCGGCATGGGCGGCAGCATGGGCCATGGCATGATGTGGAAGCGGCACCACGGCAAAGGCCCGTTCTTCATGCTGGCGCTCCTGGCGCTGGCCGTCTGGCTCGGTTTCAAGGCGCGAAACGAGAACCGGATGTTCGACTACATCGGCGTCCCGCTGGAGCGCGACGTCATCAGCGTCTCCGGCGAAGGCAAGGCCGTGGGCATCCCTGACCTCGCGTCCATAGATCTGGGCACCACCATCGAGAAGAAGACGGTGGCCGAAGCGCAGGCGGAGAACACGCGCGTCATGAACGACGTGAACGCCAAGCTGAAGGACGCGGGCGTGAAGGCGGAGGACATCCAGACCACGTCGTACAACGTGAACCCCAACTACGACTGGAACAACGGCAAACAATCGCTGCGCAGCTACTCCGTGTCGCAGAACGTGCACGTGAAG
>JBEEJS010000175.1:0-4761 GCA_041169025.1 Candidatus Parcubacteria bacterium | reverse complement strand
ATCGCCGGTTTTCGCTTTTCTGATCCCCCGTGCGTTCGTGACGAAAAAATGCTATACTGAAGGAGAATCCCACTTTGCAATGCCTTATAAGTACGTTGCCTCAACCCAATCCGGCGCCATCAGGCGCGGCACTTCCGAGCTTGCGAGCAAGGATGCCGTGATGCAGGACCTCGAAGCCCGTGGCTGGATTCCGGTATCCGTGGACGTAATGGCACGGGTGAGCGCGGAACAGCGGTTCACGTCGCTGCTCCTGGGCACGGTGAGCCAGGTGGAGAAGGTGCTGCTCACCAAGCATCTGTCGGTCATGCTCAAGGCGGGCCTGACGCTCATCGAGGCACTCGCCATCTTGCGCGACCAGGCGTCGACGTTCCGGCTGCGGCTCATCATGCGCGGGTTGCACGACAAGGTGGAGCGCGGGCAGAAGTTCTCCGACGCGCTCGCGGAATATCCGCAGGTGTTCACGCCGTTCTACGTCAACATCGTGCGCGCCGGCGAACTGTCCGGATCCCTGGAAGGGAACCTCGACCATCTGGCGGTGCAGTTCACCAAGGAATACGAGCTCACCTCCAAGGTGAAGTCGGCGATGCTGTATCCCACCATCGTGCTCATCGCCGCGGCGGCGATCGGCTTCTTCTTCGCCACGTACGTGCTGCCGCAGGTGGCCGCGCTGTTCACCAGCCTCAAGGGCGTGGAATTGCCGCTGGTGACGCGCATCCTCCTGAAGGTGTCGGACATCGCGCGCAAGTACACCTGGGAGTCGTTCATCGTGGTGTTCGGCGGCATCTTCGGGACGCTCTGGTTCCTGCGGCAAAAGTTCCTGGCGCCGGTGACGCATTACATCGTGCTGCACCTGCCGATCGTGGCGGACATCGTGAAGGACGTGAACAACGCGCGGTTCTCGCTGGTGTTCGGCACGCTGCTCCGGAGCGGCATCGACATCGTGAAGGCCATCGACGTCACGTCCAGCGTGCTCGGCAACATGTATTTCCGGCGCGCCATGAATCAGATGCTCGTGGACGTGCAACGCGGCAAGCCCATCTCCGAATCGCTGGCGGCGCACGACGATCTCTTCCCCAAGGTGGTGTCGCGCATGATCAACGTGGGCGAGCGCACCGGAAAACTGGAGGAAGTGCTGGCCTACCTTTCCGATTTCTACGAGCTGGAAGTGGAGAACACCATGAAGAACCTCTCCACCATCCTGGAGCCGGTGCTGCTGCTGTTCATCGGCGGCGTCGCGCTGGCCATGGCGTTCGCGATCCTCATCCCGATCTACAACTTCATCGCCGCGATCCGGCGCATCTAACCATGCGCGCCTTTTTTTCCGCCGTGCGCGCCTCGGCACGTCGCCTCTTCGCCTCTTTCGACCTTTCTCCCTTTCCCCCTTTCTCCCTCTCCAGAGGCTTCACCATCATCGAGGCCATCACCGTGGTGGCCATGATCGTCCTGGTCACCACCATGACGCTGCCGTTCCTGTCCGATACCAACGCCAAAAAGGACCTCGACGATTTTTCCGCCGAGGGGCTCGATGCCGCGCGCGAGGCGCAGTCCGACGTCATGAGCGGGGAGAGCGATTTGTGCTTCGGGGTGCATTTCCAGGGCGACCGCTTCACGTTCTTCGCGCTCGCCGCCGGCACCTGCTCCACGGGCACGTATGCCACGCGGGACACGTCGTATGACGCGGTGCACGTCATGACCCGCGTCACCATCACGGCGGTCTCACTCGCGCCCGGCGGCGCCTGCACGCTTCCCGCGGGCACGGGCAACTGCGACCTGTTCTTCCGCGACCACAAGGGCGCGCCGAGCGTGCTGAACGCTGGCGTTCCCGCGGCCATGACCGGCACGGGCACGGTGACCTTCACGGATATCGGCGGCAACGTGAAGACGTTTTCCATCAACGCGGCGGGGATGACGGACGTGAACTGACGCGCATCCTATGGGCCTTTTCCCATCCTTCAAACGCAATGCCACGCGGCACGCGGGACCGTCTCGGCCCCAGCGCGGATTCTCGCTGCTTGAAGCCGTCTTCGCGGTGGCCATCTTCGGCGTGCTCGCCGCGGGAACGCTGTCCCTGGTCGCGGGCCCGCTTTCGAGCGCCGGCGCGGCCGCCGACCAGCAACAGGCGACGCTGCTCGCGGAAGAAGGCCTTGAGGCCGCGCGGTCCATCCGCAATGACGGCTGGACGAACCTCGCGATAGGGAATCATGGCATCATCAAGACCACCAAGTGGGCGTTCACGGGCGTGAGCGACACGGTGAACCAGTATACGCGCGTGGTGAACGTCGCCGCGGTGAACCGCAACGTCGGCGGCGACATCGTGACGTCCGGCGGCACGGTGGATCCGCGCACGCTCCTCGTCACCTCCACGGTGACCTGGCCGACGCTGGTCGGTTTCACGCGCAGCGCCATTTCCACCGCGTACCTCACGAACGGCAACACGTACGACTGGATGCAGACGAGCGATACGGATTTTAACGCGGGCACGACGTTCCAAACAAAGGTGGTGGGCACGGGAGCGTCGACGTCGGTCGAGCTTTCTCCGGCGGCGAAGAATTGGCTGGTCGGCAGCGGCACCACGGTGCAACACACCACGGACACGGATTTCGCTCCGGGCACGTTCTCAAGCACGCAGATCGTCGGCACGGGCATTCCCGCCGATGTCGAAGAGACGCCGACATCGAACTGGGTCGCGCCGGTGCAAGGCACGTCGGTGACGCACACCACTGACGCGGATTTTTCTCCCGGTACTTTCTCGAATACGGCTTCCATCGGCACGGGGACTCCCACGGATATCGCCCTCAACACGCTGTATTCCTGGCGCTCCATCCAGTCGTCGACGACGAACAACCTGAACGGCGTTTCCATGATCTCCTCCACGGACGGTTTCGCGGTGGGGAACAGCGGCATCATCATCCGCTGGAACGGCACGGCCTGGTCGACTGTCGCGACGCCGACCGGCCTCAACCTGAACGAGGTCTCCATGGTGAACTCGACCTTCGGCGCTGCCGTGGCGAACAGTGGCGGCATCATCATGTGGAACGGTACGGCCTGGTCATCGGTCTCTTCACCGACGGCGCAGAACCTTTGGGGCGTGTCTTGTCAGAGCACCACGAATTGCTGGGCCGTGGGCGCAAGCGGCACCATCCTGCGCTACAACGGCACGACATGGACGCTGTTCGTCGATACCGGCGCGCAGCTCTGGAACTCCGTGTCCATCGTCTCCGCCACGGACGGCTGGGTCGTCGGGAACGGCGGCATCATTTACCGCTGGAATGGTACCGCCTGGGCGAACTTCACGTCGCCGACGGCGAATAACCTGATCTCGGTCTCGGTGACGTCCGGAACCTTCGGGATGGCCAGCGGTAACACCAGTACGATCCTGAAATGGAACGGCACGAGCTGGGCGGTCATCGCGTCGCCTGCCTCGACCGCCTGGAACAGCGTCTCCATGCTCTCGTCGACGGACGGATTCCTCGCGGGAAACGGCGGCAACCTTGCGCGGTGGAATGGCAGCGCGTGGGCATCGCTCACGTCGCCCAGCGCCGTCAACCTGAACGCCATCAGCATGTCGTCATCGACGTCAGGCTTCGTGGTCCTGAACAGCGGCGTCACGCTCAGCTGGGGATTGTGGTATTACACGTCCGGCACCTATTCGCGCGTCTTGGATGCCGGATCTTCCGTCACCTGGGGACAGCTGGCATGGGGCCTCAACCTTCCGGCTGGCACCACGCTCACCATGGCGACGCGGTCAGGCAATACCGCCGTTCCTGACGGCACATGGAGCGCGTTCACCGCGGAAAGCGCGGTCAATGCGGGCGTGGCCATCACCAGTCCGGCGAGCAGGTCCATCCAGTATCGCGCCACGTACGCGGCGACGGACGTCACGCAGACGCCGCTCCTGCATGACGTGACCATCACGTATAACCGTCCGACGGGCAACCAGAACAGCGTGAAGATGAACAACGCCACCGACGGCTGGTCCGTGGGCGCCCTTGGCGTGATCGCGCGATACAACGGCACCAACTGGCTGCCGGTCACGTCACCGACGGCGCAAAACCTCCAGGGCGTCGATTGCTCCAGCACGACGGACTGTTGGGCAGTGGCGGATGCCGGGCAGATCATCCGCTGGAATGGTACGAGCTGGGCGAACTTCGTCGATACCGGCACGCAGAATTTCCACGGCATCAAGACCGTATCCGCCACGGACGCTTGGGCTGTGGCCAACTCGGGGCAGATATACCGCTGGAACGGCTCGGCCTGGGCGCAGAACATCGATCTTGGCAACCACGTCTTCGGCGGCGTGGACTGCTTCTCCTCCACGGACTGTTGGGCCGCGGCGGACAGCGGGCGCATCATCCGCTGGAACGGCACCGCTTGGGCGCAATTCGTGGATACCGGCAACGATACCTATAACGCCGTGGATCAGGTCTCGGCGACCGACGGCTGGATCGTTGGCAACGGCGGCGTCATGCTTCGTTGGAACGGTACGGCGTGGAATGCCGTCACGAGCGGTACCGCGCAGAACCTTCTTAGCGTCGCCTGCTCTTCCGCGACGCAGTGCTGGGCGACCGGCGCGGCAGGCACAATCCTTTCCTGGAACGGCACGGCGTGGAACACGGTCACCAGTCCCACGGCCAATGCACTCAATGAGGTTTCGGTCATTTCCGCCACCGACGCCTGGGCAGTCGGCGCATCGGCGACGTTCGCGCATTTCACGTCGTCATACCCCGCCAGCGGGACGTTCATCGGTCCGGTCATCGATGC
>JBEEJS010000174.1:0-3418 GCA_041169025.1 Candidatus Parcubacteria bacterium | reverse complement strand
GCCGTTCATGCCGCCGGCGCTCGCGCCAGACTCATGCCCGACACCGACTCCCGTACGCGCCTCCTTGTCGCCACCCGCGTCAGTGCGCGGCAAGACCCGTGCCCGCAACGCCACCGCGCCGAGCATCGCCCCGACCGCCACCATGCCGATCGCCGCCTTCGTCCGTCCGTTCATGCGTCCCATATCGCGTGCATCAGATGCGTTAACGCGCGTTGTGTAATGCACCCGGCAAAAACGGTCAAGCAACGGTTATCCACACGGGTGCCGACACGGCGCACCAAAGAAAAACGGCCTTCTCTCGAAAGGCCGTTTTTCGCGCCACATGCAGGCGACTCCTAACGCGACAAGATACTCCCCAGCTCCTCAAGCAACGCCGTGCATGAAGCCAATTCCTTCTTCCCCGCATCGGGAAGCAGGTCTTCCGCCAGGATCTCCGCGCGTTCCATCGCCTCGCTCAACACGCGTTTCCCGCTCGCCGCGAGCGCGACCTGACTGACGCGCGCGTCATGCGCGCTCTCCACCCGTTTCACGAGGCCGATCTTCTCCATGGGCAGCAGGAGGCGCGTCACGCCGCTCGCCGTGAGCCCGAGGGCTTCGGCCAGGTCCGTGCGGCGCATGACGCCGCCTTCCGCAAGGGACAGGTGGTGCAGGATCTGGAAGTCGCTCATGCCGACGCCTTGGAATCCGAGGCGCATGTCGAAACGGCGCCCGGTCACGGCCTTGGCCTTGGCGAGCGCGAGGAAGAAGCGGAGTTGCGGGCTCAGGGCGGACATACGGGGAAAGGCTATATGATTGACTGGTCAAGTATATAGCAATGACCCATGTACGTCAAGGGAGTCCCCGGAAACGAAAAGCGGCCGCCACGACGGCAGCCGCCCGCGCGCCCGATCACGGCGCGACGATCTTCTTCACCCGTTCCAGCATCTCCGGGAACGCCAGCGATTTGTGCAGGTAGTCCGCCACGCCCATGTCCTTGAGCGCGCGCTGCACGTCGGCGGAGAAGTCCTCCGAGGTGAGCATCACGAGCGGGATGTCCTTGGTCTCGGGAGCCGCCTTGAGACGCCCGCCGAGTTCCAGCCCATCCATGTTCGGCATGCGGAAATCGCACAAGATGATGTCCGGTTTCTTGCTGCGGGCCATTTCCCAGCCCTCCGCTCCATCATGGGCGTACAGGACTTCGTATCCGGCGGAGGCGAACTGGCCGCCGAAGAGCTGGAGCATGATGCCGTCGTCATCGATAAGAAGGAGGTGTTTCTTGTCCATATGAAGACAGTGTGCCGGAAACGCGGAAAACCGTAAACCCGGGTGGGTCCGCCGTGGACAAGCTGCCCATGCTATACTGACCCCGATATCAATCATGCAATCCGCACCTATGCCCGAGCTCTCTCCCCGCTGGAACTCGCTCCTGGTCGCCCTCTGCGTCGTCCTCTCGATCAGCGCCATCGCCACCATGGCGACGCTCTACGGGCAGCTTTCGCAGATCGCGGCGATCATCAGGCCGAACGACGAAGGCGGTCTGCGCGCCAGGATCAGCGAAACGGACTACCTGCTTTCGAAGTCCGGTGCTGAAACCGTGGTGTCGGGCAGGCACCTCACCCTCACGGACGGGCATGAGGTCGGCATCACGCACCGCTGCAAAGGCGCAGTGAAGCGCTCCACGGCGTTCGGCGACGCGCGCGATGCCTCATACTGCATCGGCACCAACATCCTCGAGTTCACCGACGCCGCCGGGAAGCGCACGGACATCGAATCGTCCGTTTCGACCGGGCCGAAGGACGCGCCGATACTGCTCGATGTCGCCATTGCCGCGCCGCCCCACCCGCCGTATGACGAGGGAGCACGCACCGTGCTGGTGTCGTACGGCGTCATCCCCTGCACGTTCACGGAGGACGACTGCGGCGTGGGGATGGATTGGAACCACGTCACCCTGGCCGTCGACGGTGCCACCGGCAGCGTCCGTCACATCAAGAACTATCCGGCGTTCGGCTACGCGGTCTGGAACGGCGCCGGAACCAAGGCCTTCTTCCCCGCCGTGCAAGTGGGTGGCGCAGGCTGCGACATGGGACGCATCGTCGGTTACGACCTCCTCACCGACGCCGCGAAGGACCTCACCAAGGAATCGGCCTGTCCGTTTGATGGCGATGCGGCGTTTGAAATCACCGGCAAGTTCAAGGAACCGCAATGGGGCCCGATCATCTGGGGTTCGCACGGCGACACCATCACCGCCGCGCTTCTCGGCATCGACGGCAAGTGGCGGACGGTGGAGGGATCGTACTAACGACGACATTCGCGAACCAAACGAAAAACGGCCGCGTGAACGGCCGTTTTTTCGATGGTTCGGGGACATGGATTCGAACCATGATTCACGGCTTCAAAGGCCGCTGTCCTACCATTAGACGATCCCCGAATATGGGGGTATTGGGCCCGTTTTCGAGCCGGGCGTCAAGTCGCTTCGAACGTCATGGCGTTCCCATGACGGCGGGGCGTCAGAATGCCCACGGTGCGAAATGACGTGCCAAGGACCACGAAATCGCGATGAACGCCGTCAACAGGATGAGAAACGCGGCAGGTCTGCCCCACCATGACTTGGGCGGAAAAAGGGTGGGGAACATCTTCGTCGTCATCTCACCACCCCAGCCGAAATAGACCAGCATGAACGGGGATAACATGAGCAGGAATTCGCCGGCGCCTCTTGATGCCAAAGAGACGAAGTAAAGGAAGATGATGACGGGAGAGGAGAGGACCGCGAAGCTCGCGATGAACGCGACGGCGAACAGGACGTACTTGGCAAACTGAAGTGAGAGGCTCTCCGGTGGTCGCGGAACGGGGATGTTAGGAGTCGTCATGAGGATGATGACTATGTTCATTCTTGTCACTTCCGACTCGTGACTACGCCTGCGCCCGGCTCCGGGAACAACCCCTCGCTCGCCCCGAGCAGCCGGCTCAAGTCCGCGTCGTACTTGAACGCGCCATCCGTCCATTTGAACGCCCGCACCGTACTCACCGTGCCGGCGGCGTCCGAGATGTCCGTGGACGTCGAGACAGCGGCCGCGGTGCCATCGCCGGACACGTCGCGGAACTCCACCTTCTCCACGTGGCGCACGGTCGCGCCCGACAGGAAATACGCCGGCGCGGTTTCCCCCTTTTCATCCACCATGCGCACCGCTTCGATGCCGCGGGACGTCTTCTCATAGAGCGACACGCCTTCCACGTACCCGCCACCCGAAGCGCGCGCCTCGATGAGCGTCACGCCCGAACCGGGATGGATGACCGACAGCGCGGGCGCGCCGGTGAGCGGCGGTTCGCCCGTGAGCGGCACGGCGGCGAGCGCGGCGTATTTCGACGTCTCCCGATCCCAGGTGAGGCCTTTGAGGAATGCCTTGTTCCCGAGCGAGTAGCTCGCCACGTAATCCGGTTG
>JBEEJS010000173.1:0-8689 GCA_041169025.1 Candidatus Parcubacteria bacterium | reverse complement strand
GACGGGAATCGGGTACGCGCATGCCGAAGACGCGGCGCGTCAGCCGAGGACGTGGGCTGCCGGACACGGGACCGAGTTCTTCGCGCAGATGATGCCGAACGCGACCGGCGACATCGACTACTATTTCTTCACGGACAGTCCGACGATCACGTATCCGTCGGCGGAGGACGCGAGAAAAGCGCACTCCGAAGCGCGTAACCGTTGCCAGCCGAGGCAGCAGTGCGACGTGCCAGAGGTGCGTCGACTGGCACACTTCGGCATCCACAAGGCGACGGAGCAGAAGGAGCCGGCAAAGGCGCGGAAGAAGAGCGTGGGTGCGAAGAACACGGGCGCGGCGAAAAAGAAGGTCAAGGCTTCCGCTCCCGCCAAACAGGTGGTGAACGCCTCGGGACCGGCACGGTACTCGAGCAGGAAGACGGTCCGGCACGGACGCAGCTCATAGCGATTGGTCAGAGGCCCCAGGGATTCCTGGGGCCTTTCGCGTTCGTGGTATGATGATGGCATGAAACGAATGCATGCGGCGTACATCTCGGCGGCCGTGCTCTGCGTCATCCTCGGTGCGCTAGCGCTTTCGAATTCGCGACTTTTTGGTCCGCCAGCGGACGGTGGGCCGGCGGACGGTGGGCCGGCGGCGCCCGCTGTCACGCCCGTGCAGGGTCGCACCCTCGGGACCGCCGCGACGCTCGCCATCGGTGAGTCGGTCACCTTCGCGGACGGTCCGTCCGTCACGCTGGTGCGCATCGACGATTCGCGGTGCGCCAAAGGGAACACCTGCATCTGGCAGGGCGAGCTTTCACCCGTGCTCCGGCTGTCCGGCGGCGGATTCGATACACCGCGCGAGGTGCGACTCGGCACCGTGACGGCCAAGCGCGCGTCCGCCGGAGGATTCGACATCTCCCTGACCGACGCGACGGCGGTCTCCATCACGTTCACCATCACGAAGTCGGAAGCGTACGTCATGCCGGTTCATTCCCAGATCCGCGTGACGGCACCCGCGGCAGGTGCCGTGGTGACGAGCCCGCTCACCGTTTCCGGCGAGGCCAAGGGGACCTGGTATTTCGAAGCGTCGTTCCCCGTGAAACTGCTCGATGCGGACGGAAGCGCGGTGGCCGTGGGACATGCGACGGCAAAAAGCGATTGGATGACCGAATCGTTCGTCCCATTCGATGCGACGCTGACATGGACTGCGGTACCGAAAGGACCGACGGGGACGCTGGTATTGGAAAAAGACAACCCTTCGGACAGGCCGGAAAGCGCCGACTCGTTCCGCTATACGGTGCGTTTCACTTCCGTGAAGCCATGAAGTCCTCGATGCCTTTGGCGATGGCTGCGGCGGGAATGCGCGGAGAGCGTACGATGACGCGGCGATCGCGCGCGCTCGACAGGTAGCCGGTCTCGATGATGGCGGCCGGCGTCATCGGGTGGAGCGCATGATGATAGGTGCGCCAGTTGAAGGCGTAGTATGCGGTCATGTTGTCCGTGACGATGGGGTCCTGGGGGAAGGCGGTCGCCGTGGCATATCGCGCGTCAAGGTCGGCCGCGAGCGCGTCGGATGCGGCAGGCGCGGCGGCCAGGCCGAGGTGGGAGGGGATGACTTTGTAGCCGCGCGCGGCGTCATCGCGTTCGTCGGCATGGATGGCGACGAACGCGTCCGCGAAGTATTCCGGCGGCACGGTAGCGGGAAGGATGTCCACCGCGTAACCGTCTTTCTGCAGCTGCACGGCGACGAGCTTGGCGATGGCCAGGTTCACTTCCCATTCGTCCATCCCTCCGCCGCGCGCGCCGTTCCCGCGGATGTTGGCCAGTTCGTCCGGCGCGTCCGTGGCCTGCCAATGTCCGGCTTGGAGGGCGATTTTTGGCGGGCCGTCCGGGCGGTGCCAATCCTTGTAGGCATCGGCGGGATCCGGCGCGGCGGTTGGTGACTGCTCGGCCACCACGCGTGCTTCCGCGGGCGCCTGCGCGTGTCGCGCTTGCCAAGAATTCCACTGCCACGCACCCACGCACGCAAGCACGCCCGCGCCGAGAAGGCAGGCGAGCAGCACCATGGCACGCGGGGTGAGGGGGTTCCTGTACATGCAGTGAGTATACCTCGCCGTGGTCCATCGCATAGCGCGTTTGCTATACTTCCCCCGTATGCAAGCATCATCCCTTTCCCAGGCGGTATTCGGTGGCGGTTGTTTTTGGTGCACGGAAGCGGTGTTCCTGATGCTCCGCGGCGTGAAGAGCGTGATGCCCGGGTATGCCGGCGGCACGGTAGCGCACCCCACGTACGAGCAGGTCTGCACCGGCAGCACCGGTCATGCCGAAGCCATTCGCATCGAGTTCGATCCGGCGGAGATCAGGTACGAAGACCTGCTGACGGTCTTCTTCGCCACGCACGACCCGACGACGTTGAACCGCCAAGGCAACGACGTCGGCACGCAATACCGGTCCATCGTGCTGTACGCGGACGAGGCGCAGCGCGCGGCGGCGGAAAAGTACATCGCGGAACTCGACGCCGCATCCGGCGGCAAGGGCGACCCCATCGTGACAGAGGTGAAGCCGCTCGGGGAGTTCTACGAAGCCGAGGATTATCACCGGAACTACTACGCTCGCAACAAGGAGGCGGGGTATTGCTCGGTCATCATCACGCCAAAGGTGCAGAAGGCGAAGGAAAAGTTCGCGGCGCTGCTCAAGGAGAACGCGGCGTGACGCGGAACGATCACGGTGGCACCGGGGTGCCTTGTGGTCCATGCGGCCGATTTGACCGATGACGCCCAGGCACTTACCCTGCCTGGGCGCTCATTTCGGCGCGAAACGGAGGCAAACCACATGACGACCACTGAAGGGACGGCCCTGGCCGCCGATACGCGCGTGCGCATCGAGGCCGCATTGCAACGCCTGGCGCAGGCGCGCGAGCACGCGGAGAAATCGCTGCATGACACGCGTACGCTCAACCTCTCCATGGCGACGTCGTACGGCAGCGAACTCTGCGCCGGACAGATGGAAGGCGAGGAAAAGGAACTGCGCGACCTGATCGCCCAAATCAAGGCGGAGCAGGGAGCGCTGCAGGCGTGCCTGACCGGGGAGTTTTCCCTGGATCCGCAGGGCGAGGCCTTCGAGATCCGCATCCTGGATGAGGATATCGCTGCCAAGACCGCACGGCGCGACGCCCTCACCGAGCGCGTCGCCAAGCGCACCCGGCTCCGCGCACTCATCGGCATCTGATGCCACGGACCCCTCCATGCTTGGAGGGGTCTTTTGTTCGCCTTCTGCGGGTTTGCGGGCTGGGTCGCCTGGCCGTCAGCCACGATGTCAGCGCCGATTGACTTCTTGCGGTAGGCGTGATACAGCGACCATGGCTTTGCCTGCCTCTTTCCAAGGGGGACGGAGGCGAAACAAGGAGAAAAGCCGTGCGAAATCCACACAGTCATCGTCGCCCTGCACCCGCGGAGTCGTGGGCACGCAAGGATCACGCGTTCGTCGCTATCATCCTCACGGCGTTCGCGCTCGGCGCGCTCATCGGTTGGTTCGTCAGCTCGGCCTCGAAGGCCCATGCGCAGGACGTGCGGCCGGCGCAACGTGCCGCGGCTGCGACGTGCCCCCAAGGCACCATCCGCCTTCTCGTCGTTCCGTTCATCTCGCAGTCAGCCGCCCGTTCGCTCGATGCGTACTCCTTCGGAATCGCCGCGGAAATCGCGGAGGCGTTCGAAGGAGATCCGTGCGTCAAAGCGGTCACGGGACCGATGGTGCTGACCGCGGAGGCGACCGCGCCGTTCACTGCGGCGGGGAAGCCGAAGAACACGTCGGGATTCATCGATGCGCTCCGGGAAGCGGGTGTTGCGATCAAGGCCGACTACGTGCTTGGAGGAACGTTCTCCGGGCAGACGTGGAAATGGCACATGAAGACGTACCTCATCCCGGTCGTCCCGAAAGGCGGCGTCGTCGGCACGTATTACGAGGATCGCGCCAATCCGACCGTTTCGCTCATGCGGACGTTCACGACAGCGACGGCCAAGGCGATGGGCGGGAGTTTCTCCCAGGCCATCGCCGAGTACTTCCTCTGTACCACGGTGGCGATGTTCGCCGGGCCGGAGGGTGCGGAGTTCGCCGCCATCGGCGACGGTGACGTGATCGTGAACGGCGAGCATCACACGCTCGGCCCGTTCCCGGGAAACGAACCGCCGTACCTGGCGTACGCGCTCGTCAGTACGTCGCTGTCGAACCAGGATCCCGCGCTCTTGCGCTTCCGGACCGTTCGGACGCTTGCGGCGGGGGAGCTGGCGCACTTCGCCATCGGTTCCGACGGACTGCGCGATCTCATCGCCGTGGCGGACAAGACGTTTCCGGGAACGGAGAACGTCATCGGTCCCGTCAGCCAACTCTGGGAGAACGACAAGTTCTTCCGGAACAAGGACGCCATCAGGCGGCTGCTGGCCATGGTCAACACGGAGAAATCCAAAGTGGATTGGCAGAAACGCGAACTCACCGTTGCCACCGGGCATCTCAAGGACGATACGGCGGTGGTCGTGGGACGCCTCGCGAAAGCGGTGGCGCCATGACCGACGTCTACGTCTCGGGTACGCGGTACACGCTCGGTCCGTCCAATGCCATCGGCAAAGGCGGAGAGGCGGACGTGTACGACATCGGCGGCGGACGGGTGCTCAAGCTCTTCAAGACGCCTGATCATCCGGACCTCGTCGGCATGCCGGAAGCGCAACAGGCGGCCATGGAGCGCATCGCGACGCATCAGACCAAGCTGGCGGCATTCCCCAAGGGATTGCCGGACAGGGTCATCGCGCCGCTCGACCTCGCCACCAACAAGGCGGGGACGCGCATCGTGGGGTACGTCATGCGTTTCCAGGTCGGTACGGAGCTGCTGCGGTATTCGGAACGTTCGTTCCGCGGCGGCATCCCGAACGCGAAGGTGGTTCCCATCTTCAAGGACCTGCACGCCACGGTCGGCGGCGTCCATGCCTCGGGCGTGGTCATCGGCGACTTCAACGACCTCAACGTGCTGGTGGCGAACGGCGAGCAGGCGTTCATCGTGGACGCCGATAGCATGCAGTTCGGCAAGTTCCTGAGCATGGTCTACACGGACCGGTTCGTGGACCCGCTGTGCTGCGATGCCAAGGCCTCGCGACTCATGCTCTGCCGCCCGCACAACGCGGCGTCGGACTGGTACGCGTTCGCGGTCATGCTGATGCAGAGCTTGCTCTTCGTGGATCCCTACGGCGGCGTCTACCGACCCAAGGGAGGCACGGCCATCAAGCACAACGCCCGGCCGTTGCACCGCATCACGGTGTTCCATCCGGACGTGAAGTACCCGAAGCCCGCCGTCCCGTACGGCATGCTGTCGGACGACCTGTTGCAAGCGTTCCATCGCGTCTTCGAGAAGGACGAACGCGGGGTATTCCCGCTGGCGCTCATCGAAGGCATGCGCTGGACCGCGTGCACCACCTGCGGCACCGAGCACGCTCGGGCCAAGTGCCCGTCGTGCAACCAAGCCGCTCCCGCTGCCGTCGTCCAGACGGTGAAAGTGAGAGGTACGGTGACCGCAACGCGCATCTTCCAGACGTCAGGCATCATCCTCCGCGCGGCCATGCAGGGCGACAAGCTCCGCTGGTTGCATCACGAAGGTGACGCCTACAAGCGGGAAGACGGCAGTACGGTGATCTCCGGGGCGCTGGATCCGCAGATGCGGTTCCGGATCCGCGGAGACGCCACGGTCATCGGCAAGAACGGCAAGGCCGTGACGCTATCGCCCGGCAAACCGCCGGAATCGCGAGTGGTGGACGGCTATGGCCAACTGCCGGTGTTCGACGCCAACGAGCGCAACGTTTTCTGGACCCAGTCCGACCAGCTCCGCAAGGACGGGTCGTACGGGGACGAGGACGTGGGCGCCACGTTGTCCGGCAAGACGCTCTTCTGGGTCGGTTCGCACTTCGGTCTCGGGTTTTACCGGGCCGGCGGACTGCAACAGGCGTTCGTCTTCGATGCCAAGTCAAAGGGTATCAACGACAACGTGAAGCTGCCCCGTATGGGCGGCAAGCTGGTGGATGCGTCATGCGCGTTCTGCAAGGATCGCGCCTGGCTGTTCACCGCCGTCCAGGAAGGACCGGTCACCATGCATCGCGTGGCGGTCGTGCTTCCCGACGGGACCTTGGTGGCAACCGCGCAAGCGGAAGCCGGCGCGGAACCATGGATGACATCGGTCGGGAACGGGTTCGCCGCGGGCGACGCCTTGTTCGCGGCCACGGACGACGGCATCGTGCGGCTCGCGTTCACCATGGGCGCGGGCGGCGGCACGATCGCCAAAGTCAAGGAGTTCCCGGATACCGAACCGTTCGTGGATTCGTCCACGCGATTGTTCGGCGGTTCCACGGGACTCATCGCGGTCGGCCAGAAGGAGATCGTGACGCTCAAGATCTCGTGACGGCGCGCCACGCGTCCGCAACGGAAAACGCTTCGCTTATCCTACGGGGGCTGAACACGGCCGGTCTCGCCCCACCGGCGCCGCTACGGAAACGCATTCACACGCAAGGAGACACGACATGGCGATTCAGACATACAAGGAACTCCCCATCCCCGCGTTCTACAACGCCAAGAACGCCTCTGCATGGGGGTTCGCTCCCGACCCGCAGAAGACGTTCGAAGCCGCCGCCGCGTGGCGGGCCAAACACGGCATCGAGGCTTCCGGCGCGCAGAAGGCGAACATCCACCTGCTCTTGATCGACGTCCAGCGCGACTTCTGCTTTCCTGAAGGCGCGCTCTACGTGGCGGGACGCAGCGGCACGGGCGCGATCGATGACACGCGACGCATCGCCGAGTTCATCTATCGCAACACCGCCGTCATCAAGGACATCACGACCACGCTGGATACCCACTTCCTGTTCCAGATCTTCTTTCCGTCGTTCTGGCTCCGCCAGGACGGCACGCATCCCACGCCCCACACGGTGGTGACGACGGCGATGATCAAGTCGGGAGAACTGGCACCGAACCCCGCCGTCGCGGCGTGGCTCTGCAACGGGAACCTGGGCTTCCTCAAGGCGCAAGTCCAGCACTACTGCGAGGAGCTGGAGAAGGCCGGCAAGTACACGCTGTACCTCTGGCCCTTCCACTGCCTCGCGGAGACGCCAGGACATGCGTTGGCCGGCCTCGTGGCCGAGGCGCGCATGTTCCACAACTTCGTCCGCAGCTCGCAGTCGTACGTGGAAGTGAAGGGCGGCCATCCGCTCACCGAGAACTACTCGGTGCTGCGGCCGGAGGTCCTCACCCGCTATGACGGCAAGGCGCTGGCGCAGAAGAACGTCGCCTTCATCAAGAAGCTGATGACGGTGGACGCGCTCATCATCGCCGGTCAGGCCGACAGTCACTGCGTCGCCTCGTCCATCGACGACCTCCTCACGGAGATCGTCGCTCAGGATGCGGCGCTGGCGGAGAAGGTCTACGTCATGACCGATTGCATGTCCGCGGTCACCGTGCCTGACGGCAAGGGCGGCTTCGTCGCCGACTTCACGCCGCAGGCGGAAGCGGCCCACAAGCGCTTCGCGGATGCCGGCATGCATCTCGTGCAGAGCACGGATCCCGTGGCCTCGTGGCCCGGCATCCGACTCTGATCCGGTCGTTCCGGCGGCGGGCGGCAACGCGTCCGCTGCCGCCGGAACGGCATCCGCTTGCGTGCTTCGCATCTTCCAACGTTTCACTCTTCTGAACGCAACAACGACACAAGGAGACATGACATGAGCAGCAATACGACAGTAGCGGACCTCTTCGCTGACGCGCAGGACCAAGGCACGCTTTCGCCCGCGGCGGCGCAGGTGCTGGACATCCCCGACATGGGCGCGCAGATCCAGCTGGGGCTGGGCATCAGCGTGGACGACGTGGAGGCGAGCGAGGTGGTCCTGGTGACCGAACTCATCGACGACTCGGGGTCCATCCGCTTCATCACGGGCAACACCGAAGCGGTGCGTGCCGGTCACAACCTGGTGCTCGACGCGCTCGGCAAGAGCAAGCAGAGCGCCGCGATCATCACGCACACCAAATACCTCAACGGCCACGTCCTCTTCCCGTACGTCGCGCTCGCGAACGCGGTGAAGATGGATGCGTCCAACTACGACCCGCGCGGCGGCACTCCGCTGTACGACCAGACGTTGGTCACGCTCGGTACGGTGCTCGCCAAGGCGCAGGAGTTCGTCGGCAACGGCGTGCACTGCCGCACGGTGACGCTCATCGTGACGGACGGTGCCGACCAAGGTTCGCGCGCGACCGTACGCGATGTCGCCAAGGTGGTGAAGGATCTGCTCCGCGCCGAGTGCCACATCGTGGCCGGCATGGGCATCGATGACGGTGTGACCGATTTCAAGAAGGTCTTCACCGACATGGGTATCCCGGCGGAGTGGCAGCTGACGTCGAACAGCGACCCGAGCTCCATCCGCAAGGCCTTCCAGGTCTTCTCGCAGAGCGCGGTCCGTGCCAGTCAGAGCGCGGCGAGCTTCAGCAAGGCTGCGCTTGGCGGGTTCGGCAATCCGTAAGTACCGACGTTTCGCACGTCTTGAGGAGGGGGTCAGCTGACCCCCTCCTTTTCTCTGTCCGTCAAAACCCCGGGTCTCGACCCGGGGTTCCTTGCGACCCTTGGTCTTCTAGTCCCGTCTGGATAGAGTGAAGGCATGAAGATCGAGTACAGGAAACAGGCGCATGCGACGTATCA
>JBEEJS010000172.1:0-3441 GCA_041169025.1 Candidatus Parcubacteria bacterium | reverse complement strand
GGCGTGAGCTCGGGGTACAGAGTCGCATCGTCCGAGGGATGGTGAACGAAATGTGCGCTACCTTCCCAGTTCTCCAAGTCTTTGAAGTCCGAACAGACAGTGTAGTCGCATTCCTTGGCAGTTGAATCCTGAACATCAACTTGGCCACCTGTGCCATCCCAATGCTGCTGCGTCATTTGAACGTTGCTGCCAATGGCAATTACGCTCTGTTTCTGACTCTCGTCGTGGTTGGTAGATTCCGGCTTCCGCGGCGCGAAGGTGGCGACTCCTGCAGAAATTGTCGCCACCGACGCCAAAACGGAAAGCACTTTGTTCAAGGTCGAAGAGTGTTTTTTCCTCCTGCGCTGAGATACGAAATCCTTCATATCCACTAAGAGCACCCGCTCGTCGATCCGCAGTTCAGGCATTTGTAGCACGCCGCGTTCCTTACCATGATAGCACCGCAGGTGTCGCATGCGGGAGCGTCTCCCTGCACGTCAAACGACATGGTGAGCGCGTTGGAACCGCGCGACCGTTCTGCCGCGTCGCCAAGGTGAAGCTGCATGCCGCTCGCAGCCGCAGCACCGGCGGTGGCGGCGACAGGGGTGCCCATGCCGGACGCGTCCGCCGGATCCGGATCGGCGGTGGCCACGCTCGACGCCAGATCGCGGTCACCGGCGTCGCCCACGGTGGGCTGGTCCATGTTGGCACCGGCGGCGATGGCGTCTTCCGGCGACAGGAACTTGATGGCCATCCAGCGGAAGATGTAATCCACCATGGATTTGGCGATGCGGATGTTGGGATGCGTGGTGAAGCCGCTCGGTTCGAAGCGGACGTGCACGAACTTGTTGACGAGCACCTTCAGCGGCACGCCGTACTGCAGCGCGATGGACGTGGCGGTGGCGAACGAGTCCATCAGGCCGCTGATGACGCTGCCGCCCTTGGCCATGCGGATGAACATCTCGCCCGGCGCGCCGTCATCGTACATGCCGATGGTGATGTAGCCTTCGTGGCCGCCCACGGAGAACTTGTGGGTGATGGATTTGCGCTCGTCGGAGAGGCGACGGCGGAGCGGCCGGTATTCGATGACCTTCTCGATGATCTTTTCGGGCGCGGGCGCGGCTGGTGCGGCGGCGGCGGCCGGGATGGAGATGACGGCTTCCGGCACGGCGGATTTGGCGCCCGCAACGGAAGTCTTGTCGGAGTTCTTTTCCGCAGTGGTCGTCAGCACCTGCTGCCCCTTGGAACCGTCGCGGTAGATGGCGATGGCCTTGAGGCCCAGCTTCCACGCTTCCATGTACGCGTCCTGCACGTCCTCCACCGTGGCCTTGTTCGGCAGGTTCACCGTCTTGGAGATGGCGCCGGAGAGGAACGGCTGCACCGCGGCCATCATGCGGATGTGGCCCATGTACTGGATGGAGCGCTCGCCCTTGGCCGGCTTGAAGGCGCAATCGAAGACCGGGAGATCCTTTTCCTTGAGATGGGCGCACCTTCGATGGTGTCGTTCTTGTCGATGAAGGACAGGATGTCGGCGCGTTCGGCGTCGGAATATCCCAGGCGCGTCAACGATTCCGGCACGGTGCCGTTGACGATCTTCATGAGTCCGCCGCCAACGAGCCACTTGTACTTCACGAGCGCGATGTCCGGCTCCACGCCGGTAGTGTCGCAGTCCATGAGGAAGCCGATGGTGCCGGTGGGCGCGAGCACGGAAATCTGCGCGTTCTTGTAGCCGTGCGCCATGCCGAGCTCGAGCGCGTCATCCCAACTGCGGCGGGCGGCCTCGAGGAGATCGGACGGGACGCCCTGCGGCTTCACCGCGTACGCGTGATCGCGGTGCATGCCGATGACCTTCAAGAACGGCTTCTCGTTGAGTTTGTAGTACTGGAACGGCTCCAGCGCTTCCGCGATCTTGGCGGATTGCGCGTAGCAGCGTCCGGAAAGCAGCGCCGTGGCCGCAGCCGCGAAGTTACGCCCTTCATCGGAGTCGTACGCCAGGCCGCGCGACATGAGAAGCGCGCCGAGGTTGGCATAGCCGATGCCGAGGGGACGGTAGGCGAAGCTGTTCTCCTCGATGGAAGGCGTCGGGTAGCTGGAGTTGCCCACCAGGATCTCCATGGCCGTGATCATCACCTCGGCGGCGCGCTGATACGAATCCGGATCGAACTCGCCGTCCGCGCGGCGGAACTTCATGAGGTTGAGGGACGACAGGTTGCAGGCGGTGTCGTCGAGGAACATGTACTCGGAGCAGTTGTGGACCACCAGGCCGTTGGCGACGAAGTGGTGGGTGACGGGTTCGGTGAGGTCGAAGACGTCCTCGACCGCGAGCGCGGTCAGGGACGCGAAGTCGTCCTCCATGCGGTCGGCATATGCGGCGACCTCGCGGTTGAGTTTGGCGAGCGCGGCGTTCTTGGCCGAACCCTTCATGAAACCGATTTCCTTTTCGAACTGCACGCGCGAAGAGCGGCTGATGCGGAGGCTGTGCATCTGCTGCACTGAGTATTCCTTGGAGCCTCCCTTGCCGTCCGGCATCACAGTGCTTATCGCGTCAGCGGAGCGGCGGTTCTCGTAGATCTTCGCCTTGATGCCGAAGCCGAGCAGGACGAGCTGCACCTGGCGAAGCAGTTCAAGGCTCACGGAATCAAGCGCCACGTACTGCGACTTCTCGCCGTAGTGCGCCACGGTGCCGTCCGCAGTGAAAAGCCCGCGGAGCGCGGCGGCCTGCGCACGTTTGTCCAGTGCGAAGAATGCGTCGGTGAATTTCTTGCCCACGGAGCCCTTGTCCAGCACCGCGTATTCCTTGAGCGGCGCGACGACCGATTCCGCGCCGCTCACCACGCGGAGCGTCGTCGGAAGCGTGGTCACGCTACCGCGGCGACCGGTGCGATCGTCATCCGTGGCCATCATCCGCTTGTAGGTGTTGAGATGCGCGCTGAACGAGGTCAGCATCTCCCGCTCTTCATGCGCGCCGGTGATGATCACCTGCTGCCCCACCACGCAACCGTCGCCAATGGCGAGGCCGAGCGCCTCGGACAGGGTGAGATCAAGGCTCTCGGTACCGAAACCGGGGCGCTGGAGTTCCAGCACGTCTCCGGCCACGAGTTGCGACGCCGGCACGTCACCGCGATTCTTCGTCCAGACCTTGTGATCACCGGTGAGTTTCAACGTGTACCCGCTCTGCGTGCGGAGTTCATACGTCTGCTTGCGTCCCGTCGGGAAGATTTTCGTCACGTGCGACGGCAGGCCATGAGCGTCAATCACATGCGCTTCCTTGCCCACCAAAGAAGCGATCCGCCGATATCCCTCCGAGGTCGCTACCATCGTATCCCCCGTCACGCACGGATTCGACCCGTTGATCCGCCCCGAATTCGCCGCCGGATTCCACCGGTTGATCGTCGTATCATACTGCAGCCCCGGATCCCCGCACTCCCACGCGGCCTGCGAGATCTTCCGCATGAGTTCCCG
>JBEEJS010000171.1:0-8651 GCA_041169025.1 Candidatus Parcubacteria bacterium | reverse complement strand
CGGTACTTGCCGGACTTGAAGCCGTCCAAGGCCTCGCGGCGCTGGGAGAGGGAGCGGTCCGAGTGGATCTCGGCGCCGGCGTGGCCCATGGCCTTCACCGCGCGGAGGATCTTCTTGGCGCCGTGCTTGGTGCGGGAGAAGACGAGCGCGCTGCCGGGGTGCTCGATGAGCATCTTCTCCAGCAGGCGGTTCTTGTCCTCGCGGCGAACCACGAACAGCTCCTGCGTGATGAGCTCGGAGGTGGTGCCCGCGCGCGCGACCTCGATGCGCACCGGGAGCTTCATGTACTTGCTGGCGATGTTGGTGATCTCCGGCGGCATGGTGGCCGAGAAGAGCATCGTCTGGCGATCCACGGGGACGCCCTGGAGGATGCGCTTGATCTGCGGCTCGAAACCCATGTCCAGCATGCGGTCGGCCTCGTCGAGGACGAGCACCTTGATGTCATGCAGGGAAAGGGTCTTCTGCTCGAGGTGATCGATCAGGCGGCCGGGGGTGCAGATGATGACGTGCGGGTTGGCGCGGAGCATCTGGAGCTGCTTGTGCATGGAAGCGCCACCGATCAACACGGCGGTGCGCAGGTTGATGCCGCGTCCGAACTTGGCGAGGTTCTCGTCCACCTGGATGGCGAGCTCGCGCGTGGGCAGGATGACGAGGCCGCGGCCTTTCACCTGGGCCAGGCGCTGGATCATCGGGATGCCGAAGGCCAGAGTCTTGCCGGTACCGGTCTGGGCGATGCCCATGAGATCCTTGCCTTCGATGGCAGGCGGAATAGCCTTCACCTGGATAGGCGTAGGGGTGGTGAATTTGTTCTTATCGAGGGTTTCCAGGAGCTTCGGGGCGATGCCGAGGCCGTCGAAACCGGACGCAGTGCGCTCTGTGTGTTCGGACATAAAAAGAGATACATGACCCGATCCTTGGTCATGTATCTGCTTGATACCCAGAGGCTCGAGTCCAGCGAGCGTCCTTTGCCTTGTTGGCAGGACGGTCGCGGATTAACGCAGCTAGGATAACAGGTTTCGGGCGGGGTGTCAATGGGGGTGAGGATGAGAAAACCGCCCTGGCATGAGCCAAGGCGGTTCGAGGAATCGAGTTACCGCCGCACCAGCGCCTCCGCCCGCACCAGCAGGCCATCCGTTGGATGCCGACCAGTGAAGCAGCTGTAGCAGCGCTTGGTGCCGCCCGTGTCTTCAAGCGCGGCCTGGAGGCCCGCTTGGGACAGGAAGCGTACCGAGTCCGCGCCGATGTGCCGCGCGAGAACCGCCAGGTCCGGCATGCGGGCCGAGGCGAGTTCCTGGCGCGTGGGAGTGTCGATGCCCCAGTGGCATGGGCTTTTCACCGGTGGCGATCCCAGGAAGAAATGCACTTCTTTGGCGCCGGCGTCGCGGAGCAGTTGCGCCACCTTCTTGGAGGTGGTGCCGCGGACGAGCGAATCGTCCACGACCGCCACGCGTTCGCCGTGCACCTCGCTACGGACGACGTTCATCTTCATGCGCACGCCGTATTCGCGGGCGAACTGGTCGGGCGTGATGAAGGTGCGGCCGGTGTAATGGTTGCGGATGAGCGCGAATTCGAATTCCGCGTGCTTGCCGTGACGCGCGAATTCCTTGGCGAACGCCAGCGCGACGCTGTTGGAGGAGTCCGGCACCGCGGTGACGACGTCGAAGTCGGAGCCGCCGGCGATCAGGTGCTCGCGCGCCAGGATCCGGCCGATGCGTTTGCGCACGGCCTGGCTTTCCAGGCCGAACGGCACGGAGTCGGGGCGGGAGTAGTAGACGTGCTCGAATGAGCAATGTCGCGTTTCCCGTTCATGCGTCACCGGGAGTTCCGCATGGGCGAACGAGAAGAGGTTGATGCCCTCCGCGGTGACCTCCAGCGACGTGCCCGGCTCCAGGTGGGTCCATTCCGAGGGCGAAATGCCGAGCAGGTCCAGCGCGGCGGTCTCCGATGAGAATACCATGCCGCCCTTGTACGGCGCGGTCACCAACGGGCGGAAGCCGAACGGGTCCATGGACGCCACGAGTTTGGGTTCCGGCGCGGCGCGGAGGGCGAGGATGGTCCAGGCGCCTTCCAGCGTGCGCGAGATTTCGGCGATGCGGCGGACGGGGTCCGTTTCATGCGAGCGGGCGGCGAGGGAGAAGATGATCTCCGAATCGCTTTCCGAGCTGAACGTGGCCCCTTGCGCGTAGAGCGCACGCCGCAGTTCCTCGAAGTTGGTGATGTTGCCGTTATGGCACAACGCCACTTCGTTACCGAGGAGCGACCGGACCATGGGCTGGATGCTCGGCAGGTCCGCGGCGCTGCCTTGCGTGGCGTAGCGCACGTGGCCGATGGCGGTATCGCCGGGCAGTTGCGTGGCGAAATCGAGGCCTCGTTTGACCTCATCCACCAGGCCCAGTCCGCGGACCGCGTACAGTCTTCCTTGGTGGGCGCTGACGATGCCCGCCGCGGTCTGCCCGCGGTGCTGCACGGTAAGCAGCATCTGCGAGACGATGCGCGCCGCATCCGGGACGCCGAACACTCCGATGATTCCGCACATGATGGACTCCGTTGTGAGAGGAGAAAGGACTACGCGCGTTATAGCACGCCTACGGCGGGATTTCAATGGCCCGGGCCCGCGTTCGGGCGTGCGCGGGGGACCCGTTCCGACCTTGCCACGGACCCCGTTTTCTGCTACGTTCGCCACAGGTCTTTCCAGGAGGAACCACGATGAACAATGGCACCGATGTTCGTGATACGACTGCTGCATCGGACCCGCTGGGCGTCCGGTTGCACAAGGTACGGGCCATGCTAGGACTCATCCTGCTCGGCATCCCGGCGCTCTCGGTCGCGGTCGTGCACTACGGCTGGGACCTGTTCATCTCGCGCATCCTGCGCGAAAGCGAGCATCAGGCGCACGTGCGTCTCACGCGCTGGTTCTTCTTCTGGAACCGCGTGAAGCTGCGCATCTTCTGGTTATGCATCGGACTCCGCTGGCATTTCGTCATGGATGCGGAGTCGGCGAAGGCGGTGCAGGCAGGCGTCCCCATCGTCATCGCTCCCAACCACTACGGCGTCATCGATTCCTTGCTTCTCAGCGAGGGCGGTGCGCGCCTGGGCGTGGAAGCGGTGCGCGTGGTCGCCATGAAGGAAGTCGCGTCATGACCGCTCATCGGCAACGTGATGAAACGCGCGCGGACGGCGTTCATGCGTCGCGCCGGCAAGAAAGACGGTCCGAACCACGACGTGGAGGACCTGGAGGCGTTCGCGCGAGGACTTCATGCGGAGCGCGGCTCCGTCATCATGTTCCCCGAAGGGCACACCTTCGACGGCATTCCCAGCGAAGGCTATCGGCATGTGCTGAAGCCCAAGACACGCGGACTGCAGGCGATGCTCCGGAACGCTCCGGACCACGCGGTGCTCTTCGTCACGTCGGTCTGGCATGACTACGACAGCCGCAAAGGGCAGTACCTCGCCACCATTCCTCCAGGCACCAAGGTCACGGTGCACGCGCGCGTCGTCCATCGCCCTGACCCGGAGCGGATCGGGGAATGGCTTCCCGCAGCGTGGGCGGAGATGGATCGATTGATCGAGGAGGGGCGTCGGAAATAGCGATGTCATTCGGGCGGCTTCCCTTTTCGGGGGAGCCGCTTTTTCTAGGCTCGGGGCAGCTATTGAGGACGCCTTCAGGCGGCCTTATGTCAGACATATTTGACAAAAACCTGAAATCATGCTATCCTGCTCATTAGAAGGTCCGCAATAAAAAGGGCCTCGAAACGACAAAAGCATGTCTTTTGACCAGAACGGCGGCGGTTTTTCCAGCGCACCCCGTAAGCTCGTGGACGTCAGCGCCATGGGCCTGACCTGCGCCGAATGCGGTGCGGCTATCACGGAACTCCCGTTCCAGCCGTCTCCGGATCGCCCTGTCTATTGCAAGGACTGCAATAAGAAGCGCAAGGCGAACTTCGGTTCGCGCTAAGCTTCACCGGAAAGGCCCCTGAAAAGGGGCTTTTTCGTTTGTCGGGGACGCCGCACCTGCCAAGAAGCATTGACAAATGCGGCGGGAATTGATAAGAACAGCTGTCGCTCTCATGCGACCAAGAACGGAGTTTTCACGTGAACAATCGCTCTTTCATCGCGTTGGCTTGCATCGCGTTCGCCGCCTGCGGCACGGGGTACATCCCACCGCTTCGGCACGAGGTCAACCGCAACCTGGATCCACACGACAAGGGCTCATGGCAATTCGAATCACGTGCCGCTGATGCGCCACGTGCACGGCTGGCCACGCTGCGGCACACCGGTCATGGTGGCACCATCGTGGTGGATGCCATCGCCGCAGGCGACGGTTCGCGGTTGGATTTCCTGATCGCGCTGCGCGAACGCATCGAGAGCCGCGCCGTCGTCGCCAGCGGATTCGAGGATTCCGGACCGCATGCAATCATGATCCGCTGGTCCGACGATCCGACCGGGAAGGACGCGGATAAGGCCTGCGGCGCGGTCATCACCATGCCGTCATCGGATCCGCAGCGGATCCTGATGTGCACGGGCTCATGGCCGGTGCGGGCTGCGGCGCGTTTCGATGAACATGCGCCGCTCAACGAGCAGGAAATGGCGCTGCAACAGGCGTGCGCCACGATCGCTTCGCTGCGATCGTACTGACGCGCGTCATGCGCGGAAAGGAGACGGACATGCGTTCATGCATCATCGTGTTCACCATTGGCCTCACCGCCTGCGCATCCGGATACGTTCCGCCGATCGCGCATGACGTGCGGCCGGGGATCACCGTGGAATGCGCGTACGTCCGTCCGAGGGACTCCCGCTGGGAATTCTCCAAGCGCCTCCGTGACGGCCTCATCTCCGAGGCCGAACGCGTGGGAACGATCATGGACGACGCGAGCGGCGCGTACACGCTCATCACCTGGACCGACGACGTGTCGGAGGAAGGGAACGGCGGCATGTGCGGCGCGGTGGCCGCGGTGCCGGTGCGAGGCACGGACACGCTGCTGATCTGCACCGGATCCTGGCCGCGCGCGGAAGTGACGAAGCGACGTGTCACCGACGACCAGCTGCTGACGGACCAGGAACTCGATCTGCTGTCGTACTGCTCGAACAGGGCGGCGGCGGATTGAACCGCACGCGCGGGAAATCGAAAACGGCTTGCTCGCTTGAGCAGGCCGTTTTTTCTCGTCTGAACGCGGCTGGCGTCTACGCCTTCCCCAGCGTCTTCTCGCCCTCTTCCCATTCCACCGGGCAGAGGTCGCCGGATTGGATGGCCTTGAGGACGCGCAGCGTTTCCTTGACCGAGCGGCCGACGGAACCAGCGGAGACCAGGATGTACTTCACGATGCCTTCCGGGTCGATGATGAACAGGCCGCGCGCCGCGGAGCCGTCATCGTTCAGGATGCCGTAGGCGCGGGTGATCTCCAGCGTGGTGTCGGCGAGGACCGGGTAATCCACCTCCGGCAGGTCGCGCTCGAACCAGTTCTTGTGGCTCCACTCGGAATCGGTGGACGCGCCGATGACCTCCGCGTTCATGGCGGCGAAGTCGGACTTGTGGGACGCGAAACCCTTGATCTCCGTGGGACAGATGAAGGTGAAGTCGCGCGGGTAGAAGAACAGCACCACCCACTTGCCGCGGTATTCGCGGAGCGAGGTCTTGGTGAAGTCCGCCTTGCCCTTCTGGTAGGTGGTGACGTTCATGAACATCGGCGCGGGTTTGCCGATCTTCACGCCGCCGTACGCGGGGGCTTCGTACCCGCCGGCGCCGCCGGATCCGCAACCGCCTCCTCCGCAGCAGTCCTCTTCGTTTTCACAGCTCATATGATGGGGATGGGTGAGTGATTATCGTGAGGACAGCATAGCGTGGCGGGGGCGCGCGGTCAACGGGGCCGTGCAACGGGGCTTGTCGCATTTCCCCATGAAACGTCAATGCGCATCCCTCTCCTTGACATTGCATGCTGCCGACTGTACCCTCCGCCAGCGCATCGGTACGCAGGTACCCTTCCGCTTCTTGGCCAAGGGGCAGGAAAGCCCCGTTCGCTTGCTCGGCCCATCTCGATAGGCTGCAACGCAGCCGGATTGGACACGCATGCAACGGATACGATTCCCAAAAACAGCGGTCATCGCGGCAATTGCCGCAGTGATCGCCATTAGCGCCGTCGCCGGCGCGCAGCTCATCCTGAGCGACGGCATGGGCGCGGGCGGAGTGCTCGGTCAGCCGGACTTGAACACCCCTGCGTTCACCGTGGGCACGCCGTACACCCTCAGTCAGGTGTTCGATCGGCAGCCGGTGACCCAGGACAGCCTGTGGCTGCCCGGCGACGCGGCGTATGACGACGTCAGTCACTATCTCTACGTCGCCGATACGTTCAACAACCGCGTCGTCGTCCGCGACGTGACCAACGGCTTCACGGATTCGCCCGTGGTGTTCGTCCTCGGTCAGTCGGATTTCACGTCGTTCGGCGAGAACGCCCAGGTGCCGTCGCAAGGCTGCACCACGGCAGTCAATGCCTGCGGCATCATCCAGCCGTGGAACGTGGTCATCGTGACATCGGGCTCCACCCGGTATCTCGCGGTCACGGACTTCGGCAACCATCGCGTGCTGCTCTTCAACGTGAGCGACGCGAACGTGAACGGCGAAGCGGCCGTGAAGGTGCTCGGGCAACCGGACTTCGTCTCGGCCGTACCCCAGAACGCCTGCGGAGGCGGCGCGTCCGGCGCCAACGCCTGCGGGATGAACGGACCGTACAGCCTGATGTTCGAGCCGATCCATCAGACGCTCCTCGTGAGCGGATTCGATTCCCGCTTGGTCTTCTTCGACCTCTCGGCGGGCATCACGAACGGCATGGCCGCGTCGCGCGAACTCGGGCAACCCGACATGACCACCGATGGCGGCGATAACGCCCCATGCGGAGGTCCCGTCGGCACGCATGACGGAAACGCCTGCGGCATCTACTACGTGAGCAAGATGGCCTGGGATCACGTGGAGGGCGTCCTCTACGTCCCCACGTTCCACAACGTCCACGCGTGGAAGTACTCGCCCGATGCCAACCTGGCGACCGCCGTTACGAACGGCGCTCCCGCCACGTGGGTCATCGGACAACCGACGTTCGCCGACCCCGCGTCACCGACGTACGGCGGCGGACCGCTCCTGGCGGATCCGCAAGGACTTGCCGTGGATCCGGTCGGGCGCAAACTCTTCATCGCCGACACGTATAACTGCCGCGTGGCGGTCTATGACATCGCCGGCGGTGCCAGGGCGAAGACGGAGGGTGGCATCGCGCCGACCAACGTCATCGGCTGGCCGAGCCTGACTGCGGGAGGACGGGCATCCGGCGCGGACCCCAACTTCTGCGGACGCCTCCATGACAACGGCGACGGCACCTTCACCTGGAACCAGACCGCGGCGACCGCCACCAACCTCGAATTCCCGACCGGCGTGGTCTGGGACAACGTGGGCGGACGACTGTTCGTCGTCGACCAGGGCATCAACCGCCTGACGGCGTACGGCTCGCTCGTGAACGGCATTCCCGTGCAGGTCACGGGCGGTACGTCCACGACCGTGGCGAACCCTGACGGCTCCACGTCGGTCACCGTCGCGCCCACGGGAGGCGGCTCCATCGGAGTCACGCTGCCCGCAGGAACCGGTCCCAATCCCGGCACCACGCAGGTGCAGGTGACGGTGGATCCGGGCAACGGCGCCGGCAAGAAACCGGCGATCGCCATCAACGCATCGCTCCCGCCGGGAACGAGCAAGACGGTGACGCTGGCGTACGCCTTCCAGGACCTGTGCATCAACGACGTGCCGAACGCGACCATCGCGTTGCAATCGTCATGCTCGGGCGTGCGCGTCAAGAAGCAGGATCTGTCCGCCGTGGGCAGCTGCGTGACGTGGGAGCAATCCGATACCGTATGCCACGTGGGAAGTTCCATCGTGGTGAACGGCCTCGAGAACTCCGCGCTCTTCTTCGTCCAGGATTCGGATGACGACGGCTTCGAAGACGACGTCGATCGTTGTCCGAACACCGATCTGGCGGGACCCGTCCCGCTCCAGAGCCTGCGGCCGAACGCCGTGGGTGACGACGTGGTCCAGAAGTTCGGCTGCAACTGCAGCCAGATCCTGGATTGCAAGAAAGGTTCCGACACCGGCGAGAAGAAGTTCGGATGCTCCGCCGGCACCATCAACGTCTGGAACAAGGGCATCGGCTGGGCGAAGGCCTGCCAGTGAAGGAGACGCGCATGACGACACGGACGCTCAAACTCGCGGCACTCGCCGCGCTCACGGTCGCCCTCGCAGGCGGCCTCCATGCCACCCTGACCGCCGCACCGGCAAAGGCGGAAGCGACGCTTCCCGTCTGCGCCACCAGCGGCGACAAGGACGGTGACGGCGTCGCCGACGCGGACGATTCGACGCAGACGGACTCGTGTACGCTCACGAGCACCGGCTTCGAGAATTGCCTGACGGGCGAAGGGGACGGCATCCCCGATTGCGACGACGGCACGCAGTGAATCCTGCGTGAATGACTGACGACCCGGCATGCGCTTGCATGCCGGGTTTTTCTTGTCCGTCAAAACCCCGGGTCTCGACCCGGGGTTCCTTGCGACCCTTGGTCTTCTAGTCCCGTCTGGATAGAGTGAAGGCATGAAGATCGAGTACAGGAAACAGGCGCATGCGA
>JBEEJS010000170.1:0-5484 GCA_041169025.1 Candidatus Parcubacteria bacterium | reverse complement strand
CAGCCCTTGCCCTTGAACAGGCGCGTCTTGCGCCCGGGCGCGCCCTTGCCGGCCGGCGCCACGAAGCGGTCCACCACGTCCTGGGGCAGCGTCTTGGCCAGCTCCTCGGCCGTGCTGTCGTAGCTCACGAAGCAGCGCTGGCAGAGCTTCCGCACGAGACGCTGGGCGATGATGATGTTGATGGTGGAAGCGATGAGGAACGGTTCCACGCCCATGTCGCGGAAGCGCGGCAAGGTGGTGGCGGCGTCATTGGTGTGGAGCGTGGACAGCACCAAGTGACCGGTCATGGCGGCGTTCACCGCGATGCCGGCGGTCTCCTCGTCGCGGATTTCGCCGACCATGATGATGTCCGGATCCTGCCGCACGATGGAACGGAGGCCGGAGGCGAAGGTGAGGCCGGTCTTGGTGTTCGCCTGGATCTGGTTGACGCCTTCGATGGCGTATTCCACCGGGTCCTCGATGGTGGCGATGTTCACGTCGCGCGTGTTGAGGATCTTCAGCACCGAATACATGGTGGTCGTCTTTCCGGAACCCGTCGGACCGGTCGCCAGGATCATGCCGAACGATTTCTGCATGTGACGCTTGATCCGCTTGAGGTCGCGGTCCGCCAGGCCGAGGTCGTCCAAGCTGAATTTCCGCCCGCGCTCGGTGAGGAGGCGCATCACGATCTTCTCACCGTCCACCACGGGCAGCACGGAGATGCGGATATCCACCCGCTCCCCGTCCATGATCTCCTGCAGCTTGCCGTCCTGCGCGGCGAAATGCTCGTCCGTGCGCAGTTTGGCGAGCACCTTCAGGCGCGTCAGCACCGGATCGGCCAGGCCGCGCGGCAATGACACCACGTCATGCAAGAGGCCGTCGATGCGGTAGCGCACCACGATCTCCTTCTCGCGCGGCTCGATGTGGATGTCCGACGCGCCGTGCTGGTACGCGTAGTGCAGGATGAGTTCCACCACGCCCACCACCGCTTCATCCGCCTCGCCCGCCTCGGCATCGGTGGACTTGGATTCCGATCGGTCCGGAAGCACGCCGTCGCGGTAGCCGGACGATTCGAGGAGCGATTTGATGGCCGCCTCCAGGTCCTTGGCGTAGCGCTCGGTGGCGGTGCGAATGGCGTAATCAGTGGCGAAGAACGGCGTCACGCGCGTGCCCGCGCGCTTCTCGATGAAACGCACCAATTCGAGGTCGCCAGGGTCGTGCATGGCGAGCTTGAGCCGGCCGTTTTCGTCGTTACCGAACGCGATGACGCGCGATTTCTTGGCCACGCGCTCCGGCACGATGCGCAGCACGTGATCCGCGATCTGCTGGTTCTCGAGGCGGATGAACGGGAAGCCGATATGCTCGGCGAGCAGCTGGCCCAGGTATTGGTCCGGGATGAGGTTGCGATCCACGAGCGCCGCATCCACGGGCACGCCGCGCTTCTCCGCGTCCTTCCGGGCGTCCTCAAAGGCGGCATCCTCGATGATGCCTCCTGCGACGAGAATCTCCTTGAGTTGAGCGGTAGTGATGGTCATGGGCGTCACGATGCCACTTTGAGCGTCTGCAGGTGCTTGGCGTACAGCTCCTTCACCTTGGATACCACCTCGTTGATGGAGAAGTCCGCTTTCACCATGAAATCGACGGCGCCGAGCGCCTTGGCGCGTGCCTTGTCCTCGTCCTGGCCGAGGTTGGAGAGCACCACCACCGGAACGTCCTTGGTGGTGGGACGAGTCTTCAGCTCGGTGAGCACCTCGAAGCCGGAGATCTTCGGCAGGATGAGATCGAGAAGGACCATGTCCGGCGGGGCTTCCGTCACCACGCGGAGCGCCTCCTCGCCGTCGCCTGCCGTGCGCACGTCAAAACCCTCTTTCACGAATTTCGTGGCGAGGATCTTCTGGAGGAACTTGTCGTCCTCCACGATGACGATTTTCAGCGGCAGGTTCTCCGGCATGGCCGTTCAGGGTCACGTGGATGAGTGATGGGCTTCGGACGCCTGGTGCTTGGCGATGATTGCTTTCACGTGATCGGCCACCTTGGCCGGCGTGATGTTGGACTTGGTCAGGAAGGTCTCCGCGCCGAGCTCGATCCCCTTCTTCACCTCGTAGTCCTGTCCGAGGTTGGTGAGGAGGATGACCGGGATGTCCTTGGTCTTCGGGTTCATCTTCAGGTCGTGCAGCACCTCGAAGCCGTTCTTCACCGGCATCATGATGTCCAGCAGCACGATGTCCGCGCCGTCATGCACCGCCTGGTCGAACCCGTCAAGTCCGTCCTTCGCCTCCGCCACGTCATATCCCTCCATCTGCATCTTGGTGGAATAGATGTCGCGCAGCGCCGGCTCGTCCTCGATGATGAGCACGCGCCCGAGCGTCTTTTTTTTCGTCTTCATCAGGGTAGACATACGTTCAGAGATGAGTTGCCAACGGGAAGGTGACATGGAATGAAGACCCGACGCCGACCTTGGAGGTGAACCGCACGTCGCCGCCGTTCAGCCGAGCCAGCCTGCGTGCCACGTGCAGTCCCAGGCCGGAACCTTCGATCTCCTCGCCCATGACGTTCTTGGCGCGGAAGAACTTGCCGAACACCGATGGCTGCTCCTCCTCCGGGATGCCGCGCCCGCCATCGTTCACCGTGAGCATCGCGTAGCGGACGGGCTTCCCGTCCGTTCCCGGCCCTTCCGTCACGGACAGCATGATGTCGATGTGCCCGCGTTCGACGTTGAACTTCACGGCGTTGGACATGATGTTCGAGAGGATCTTGGCGAAGGCGTCCTTATCGCCGCGGACCGTCCCGATAGGCACCGCCGGTCTCGTCCATCCCAACGTGATGTTCCGCTCGCGCATGGTCACCGAGTGCGCACCCGCCACTTCGTCCACGACGTCCTCCATGCGGAAGTCCACGGGCTGGATGGGATACCGCCGCTGATCCAACCGCGACACGTCGTCCAGGCCCTGCACCGTGCGCGTCAGGCGCTCGTTCGTCTGATGCAGCTGCTCCAGGAACTCCTGCTGCTGCCGGTTCAGCTTGCCCGTGTCGCCGAAGCGCATCAATTCGAGCGTCCAGCGGAAGATGTTGATCGGCGTTCGGAGATCGCGCACGCTGTGGGCCAGGAAGTCGCGTTCCTCTCGCAGCGCCTGTTTGAGCCGCGATTCGCGTTCCTCGATGGCACCGCTCATGCGATTGAACGAGTCGGCCAGCGAACCCACTTCATCGAGCGAACGGTGGGTGATGCGCGCGCCGTAGTCCTCCGTCTCCATGCGCGCGATGGCCCTCTGCAGGTCCCTGATTGGGCGCAGCACCAAGGACATGGCGAACGACAGCAGCGCGAGCACGGCGGCGAGCGCCATGTGCATCACGAAGATGGCGATGATCATGATGCGGAAGGCGTACGCGGAGATGAGCGATTCGCGCACGATGGCGAAGAAGTACCCGTCCTTCTCGCCGTCCCGCGGCCGCACGCGTTCCACGAAGAGCTCGTCGCCGCCGGACAGCATCACGTCCGCCGAGTCGAACGCCTTGAGCTCCGTGACTGCCCGTTCGCGTTCCTGCAGCGACAGCCCCTCGCCTGTCGTGAAGACGGTGGCGCCGTCTTCCGCGATGTATCCATAGCCGCTGATGTTCAGCGGCGTCACGGCGGTGTAGTCGCTGAAATCGAAGGAGGTGCTCAGGTCATCGATGACGACCGCGCCGCTCACCGTGCCGTCCTCGATGCGCATCGGCACGGCCGCGCGAAGCACCCAGCTTTCAGCGTCCCGCGACAGCTCCACGCCGACCGTCTCATCGCCCGCGAGCGCTTTCCGCATCACCGCGGAGTCGAACCACTGCCCGACGGCCTCGTCGCGCAGGCTGCTCGCCGTCACCGTACCGCGCGTGTCCACGATGCGCGCCACGCGATGCGTTCCCTTCTCCGTCGCGTACGACAGGATTGCGCGCGGCATCGCGCCGCCGGCGGCGAGTACCGTCGCCTGGACCGGATCGGCGGCGAGACGGGCGGTGTCCTCAAGCAGCGCGCGATCAGCCGCCGCGCGTACGAGCGCGAAATGCTTCACGTCCTTACGGAGTCCGGCACGGCGATCCTGAATGGACGCGGAGATGAAATACGAAGACGTGAGGTACACCAGCAGGAACGACAGCACCCAATACAGGATGGCGTTCATTCCGACGGCCTTGTACAGCAGGCGCTGCTTGTAGAAGCGCGTCGGCTGCGCGGCGATGCGGCGATCGGGATTCATCTTGGCGATGGCGGCAAGGCTGGTCGCGGTGATGGCAATCGTGCGAAGGCACATGGAGATCGGCAGCGACCAGATGAACCCGACCATCAGGCCGAAAATGGGCAACGCGCGCGCGGCGATCATGAACGCGCCACCCCAGGCGAACGCCCGCTCCGCCCCGCCCATGCGCACTGTGTTGTCATGCTTGGCCGTCCCCGCGAGAAGCAGCGCGATGCCTGACGTCAGCGACGCGGCGATGTTGAGCCAGCTCGCCAAGGTCGCCGGGAGCGGCAAGTAGTATCCGGAATACGCGACCACCGCCGTTCCACCCGACAGCGTCGCCCAGATTGAAAACCCCGTCAGGAGCACCATGGAAATCCTCGCCGTCACGCTGTACCGCTTCGGCAGGTACAAGCCAGTGAGGCTGAATACGGAGAACAGCGCCGCCCCCGTCGTCCCGAGCTGGTACCCATAGACCATGACGTTGCCGAGCGAGTCCCCCACGAATCCGCGCATGACCTGCCCCAAGAACAGCGACAGGTAACCGATCCCCAGGAACAACGCGGAGAGACCCGAATACAGCAAGTGCGTCTGCCGTCGCCGGAAAAACTCGCGAACCAGAACGCCGAAAAAGATGAGGGCGAATGTCGCCGTCAGCGTTTCCAGGAAGAGCGTGAACGTCAGGAACGTGACCTTTTCCATCGCAAGAAGAGGGTCATGCGCGATCAGTAGCGCGATACCTGGATTTTAGCACGGATAAGGTCCGGTTGGGTAGCGCGGTCGGGGGAAAATGGCCGGCCTCGCGCGTAAGGCAAAAGAAAAGACCCCATTCTTGCGAATGAGGCCGTTTCTGGTGGAATGGCTGGGATTCGAACCCAGGGCCAAGCGCTTAAGAGGCGCTTGCTCTACCAGCTGAGCTACCATTCCCCTTTCGGGGTCCTAGAACGTATAGCATTGCCGCGATTTCTTGTAAAGGGGTTTTTGCACCCTCTTCCGCCTCCGATAAGGCGGATTTCGTGGTGCGCCCGGAGGGATTCGAACCCCCAAAAGCAGCTTCGAAGGCTGCCGTGATATCCATTTCACCACGAGCGCGCGTGGGTGGACGGTAGCAAAAGGCGGCGGGGCGTTCAACGGCCCGCCGCCTCCCGCGCCGCCGGGGCCCGCATCGGCGCCCGGCGCGCCCCTACCAACCCTTCTTCTTCTTGGCCGGCGCCTCCTCTTCTTCGCCGAGGTCCTCGTTGCCAACGATGTACTGCAGCGCCACGTCGCGCTCCACGAGGCCGTCCTTGATCAGCCG
>JBEEJS010000169.1:0-4915 GCA_041169025.1 Candidatus Parcubacteria bacterium | reverse complement strand
AATGGTTCCTCGGTATCAATGCGACCGATGACACGCTGCACTTCTGGCGCAACGGCGCGTCTGACACGCTGACGGTGAACAACGCCACGGGCGATGTGACCGTGGCCAATAACCTCACCGTAGCACCTGCAGGCAAGCTGGTCGCCACGAGCCTCCAGCTCCTTGGCGGTACGCCGGGCGCGGGCAAGGTGCTGCAGTCCGATGCCAGCGGTAACATGAGCTGGAGCGCGGGTGCGGTGAACGTGGATGCGGCAGGGAAGCTGACGGTGGCAGGACTCCAGGTGACGGGCGGTACGCCGGGCGCGGGCAAGGTGCTCACGTCGGATGCTTCCGGCAACGCCACGTGGGCAGCTCCGGGTGCGGGCGGCGGATCATGCAGCAACCGGCAGTACGTGGGCATGACCGCGGCAACGTATGATGGCAGCCGCGGCGGCTACGTCAACGTCGATGCGCTTTGCAACACGTTCAGCGCCGGCAGCAAGGCGTGCTCTGCGGAAGAGGTCATGAACAGCTATAAATGCGGCGGCGCGGCCATCGGCGCGGCATCGGGTTCGGCGTGGGTGAACGCGGGTCCTCCCGGATTCACCGCGCTCGGTAACGATTGCGACGGTTGGACCACCAACGCGGCCAGCGGCGCATACGGACGGTATTGGACGTTCGTCGCCGCCACGGGCGGCAAGGGCGCGCTCATCAACTGTAACAACGCGTTGAAGTACGCGTGCTGCAAATAATCCTATGTCGAACCTCTTGAAACGGCTGATCACGACCGCAGCATTCGCATTCGCGCTGGTCGCCGGTACCATCGCCCTTCCGGCATCGGCGCAGCAGTGTCCGTACAACAGCACGCAGGCCAGTTGCGCCTGTCCGAGCGCCGGTAACGGCGTGGACTGCACGCCGGTGAGCAAGCGTTTCCGCGCCACCGATAACTCCTGTCAGACGGACCCTCGTCCGCCGTCGTGTCCGTCGACGACGCAGGTGTTCGACTGCTCGTCGCTCACGTGCACTTGTCCGGGCGGCACGCAGTGGTGCGGCGCTTCTTCCACGTGCGTCGCGGTCCTGGCTTGTCCCGCGGGCACGACCTTCGATCCCTGCACCAACTCGTGCTCCAGCCCGAACATCCTGAAGGATCAGGCCTCGGCGCAGAGCGCGTTCATCAACGTCACGGGCGATATCAAGTCTTCGGCGGGTGATTATTACATCGCGAACGGCAAGAGCATCCGGTCGGATCTCGCCAGCGCGGTGTCCACGATCTACGTGGGAAATTACGGCGCCAGCTCCGGCGGCGTCATCCTGAATCTTCAGAACGGCATCCTGCAGCTCGGACAGCGGCTCGGGGCTCCGGCAGCGGCCGCGACCGGCATGATGTACTACGATGCCGGCCTCGCCAAGTTCCGCTGCAACGTCAGCAACGTCTGGGTGGATTGCGCGAGCGGCGGCGGCGGTTCCAGCCAATGGTCGAACGTCGCGGCGCCGGTGGGTATCACCTACGGCGGCGGCAACGTGGGTATCGGCATCAATCCGGCGAACTTCCCGCTGCACGTGAACGGCAACGTCGGCCTTGAGGGCGCATCCAAGCTGATCCTTGGCGGGAACGGTTCCGGCGAATCCATCTGGTCTTCCCGGTCGGGTTCGTATCCCATCGTTTTCACCTCAGGCGGTGTTGATCGCATGTGGCTCAATAACGACGGTTCCCTTGCCCTGGCAGGCAAGTTCACCGCTGACAGCTCCGGTAATCCCGGCGTCGGCGTCTGCACGGGTGATGACGCCTGCTTCTGGGATGTCAACGCTGCCAACGTGAACGGCATCTACGGCCAGCAGAACAACGCCGAGGGCGGTCTGCGGTTCGGCAGCAACGGTCCTACGGTGTACGGGCAGAACGGCAACCTTGGCATCGGCCTCACGACGCCCGGTGCGACGTTGCATGTGAAGAAAGACAACGGCGCGGGCACTACCGGCATCCTGGCGGAGAACCAGAACGTCAGCACGAGCGGCGCAGCGGCGTTCGTGATGAAAACCGGCGCGAGCGGCAACATGTGGCAGATGTTCACGCGCAACAACAAGCTGTTCTGGGGCGTCGCTGGCGTCGCCGACTACATGGATCTCGGGCAGAACGGTGACCTGCGCGTGAACGGCGCCATGCGGCCGAACGCGAACGCAGCGCCGTACCTGTGCGGCGGCGACGACGCATGCCTCTGGGACATCAACGCGCAGAACTACGTCGCCATCCGCGGCACGGCGAACGGCAACGAGGGCGGCTTGCAGCTCGGCGCCGGTGGCGTGAACCTGTACGGACAGACGGGTTGGCTCAACGTGGGCGGCGTCATCAACACGCAGGTGAACGGCGGTTCGTATCGACAGCAAGGGAAGGAGCTCATCTCCTATAACTGGGACGGGACGCAGACGGTGAGCTGGGGCTATGAGGGTGCTGCCAACTATTTCGCGCACAACACAGGCATCGGCACCGGCGTGAACGCCGCGTACGGACTTAGCGTCCACGGCGTGCAGGGCATCCATGCGGACAGCGACAGCGGCAACGGCGTCGCCATCCTCGCTGGCAGCGGCGTCGGCGTGAACGGCAGCGGATCGACGGCAGGCGTGTATGCGTCCAGCGATGTCGGTGACGCGGTGCAGGGCATCGGCGGCGATGCGGGTGGATACTTCCAGGACTCCAACAATTCCGGCTACGGCTGGGTCGGTTACGGCGATGAAGGCGTACTGGCGAAAGGCAACAGCGATGGCGGGCACTTCATGAACACCAGCAAGTACAGCGAGGTGTACGCGGGCGCGACGGGCAACGCCATCGACGCGCGCGGATACTTCCCGGGCGGCTACGTGGGTTTCTTCTATAACACCGACACGGGCGCGTCGTCTTCCGGTATCAGCGTGCAGATCGGTCCGGGCACGGGTGCGAAGCTGGGTAACCAGTTCATGAAGTTCACCAACGCGAACGGCACCGTGCAGGGCACCGTCACCGGCAACGCCGGCGGCAACGGCGTGCAGTACAACACCACCTCCGACGCGCGCCGCAAGGAGAACGTCACGCCATACGACGGCGCCACGGGCCTGCTGGAGCGCATGGCGGTGAAGCGGTACAACTTCATCGGCAACGACGTCCCGGAAATCGGTTTCCTGGCGCAGGAGCTCTACCAGGTGTATCCGGACGTCGTCCGCGTGGGCGGCGCGGATCCCATGAAGGATCCGTGGAGCGTGGATTACGGCCGCATGACTCCAGTCATCATCCGCGGCTTCCAAGAGCAGCAGACGACCATCGAAGCGCAGCAACAGAAGATCGACGATCTTGAAGCACGCCTCGAGAAGCTCGAAGCCAAGCTCAAGTAACGCAGGAAGCGGGCCCGCATAAGGCCCGCTTTCGTTTGTTTGGTGCCTGAAACGGGGACACGAAGGGGTGCGTTTTCGCATGGCGGCGCGGATTCCGGCGGCGTTGCCCGAAGCCGTCCGCCCTGCTACGCTTCCACCTATATATGCTCAAACTCCACGACTCCCTGACCCGCAAGGACGAGAAATTCGTACCCCTCGTAAAAGGGAAGGTGACCATGTACAACTGCGGCCCCACGGTGTACGGCGACGTGCACATCGGCAACCTGCGCTCGTTCCTCCTGGGCGACCTGCTTCGCCGAACGCTCGAGCGCCGCGGGTACGAAGTGACGCAGGTGATGAACATCACCGACGTGGGTCACATGCTGGCTGATGCGGACGTGGGCGAGGACAAGTTGGAAGTGGCGGCGCAGAAGACCGGCAAGACACCGCAGGAAGTCGCCGCGTTCTACACCGAGCGCTTCTTCCGCGACGTGGACCGCATCGGCCTGCTTCGCGCCAGCGTCTATCCCAAGGCCAGCGATCACGTGGGCGAGATGATAGCCATCATCGAGAAACTCCTGGCGAACGGCTGCGCGTACAAGGTGGAGGAGAACGGCGGTACCTCCGTGTACTTCGACGTCTCCACCTTCCCGCAATACGGCAAGCTGTCCGGCAACACGCTGGATGGACTGGAGCCTGGCGCGCGCATCGACGTCCGCGCCGCCAAGAAACATCCGGCGGACTTCGCGCTCTGGATCCACAACTCGGCGCACCTCATGCAATGGACCGCGCCGTGGGGGAGCGGCTATCCGGGCTGGCACATCGAGTGCAGCGCCATGGCCATGAAGTACCTGGGCGAGACCATCGACATCCACACGGGCGGCGAGGACAACAAGTTCCCGCATCACGAATGCGAGATCGCGCAGAGCGAATGCTCCACGGGCAAGAAGTTCGTGAAGCACTGGCTGCACGCCACGCATCTCCTGGTGGACGGCAAGAAGATGTCCAAATCCGAAGGGAACTTCTACACGCTGGACGATCTGGTCGCCAAGGGCGCCGATCCGCGCGCAGTGCGGTACCTGCTGCTCTCCACGCATTACCGTTCCTCGCTCAACTTCACGCTCACCGGACTGGAGGGTGCCAAGGCCGCTTTGAACCGACTGGACGCGCTCGCCGACGCGGTGCGCACGGCCACGCCCAAGGAGAAGGGGCGCTCGTCAAAGATCGTGAAGGCCGCGGAAAAGGCGTTCGATGCGGCGCTGGATGCGGACCTTAACGTGTCAGACGCGCTCGCCGCGCTGTTCGAGTTCGTCCGCTCCTGCCATGAGACCATCGCCGCCGGCGCGTTCACGCAGGCGGACCGCACCGCCGCCATCGCTTTCCTGGAGGGCGCGGGAAAGGCGCTCGGCTTCGCCTTCGGACGCGCCGCGGAGGAATCGGAGATCCCGGGCAGCGTCATGGCGCTCGTGGAAAAGCGGGACGAGGCGCGCAAGGAAAAGCGTTTCGCCGAATCCGACCGCATCCGCGACGAACTGAAGGCGATGGGCTGGGCGGTGGAAGACACCGCTGACGGGCGGCGAATCAAGCGGACGTGACC
>JBEEJS010000168.1:0-4878 GCA_041169025.1 Candidatus Parcubacteria bacterium | reverse complement strand
GTGACGCCTTCGATGACGAACACGATGGGGGAGCAGAGCACCGTGAGCAGGTACGCCGGGTACGCGGCCAGCAGCGCGATCTTCTCGCTGTTGTGCGCGGCGTACGACTTGGGCGCGTACTCGCCGAAGATGACGATGAGGATGGTGATGCCGGCGGACGCGATGCCCAGGTACACGTCATTGAACAGCTGGAGCACGATGACCGTGGTGATGGAGGAGATGGCGACGCTCACGGCGCTGTTGCAGAGCAGCAGCGTACCGAGGATGCGTTTGGGGTTGGCGCGCATCTTCTCGAGGATGGACGCGCCGGGGACCTTCTGTTCCGACAGCGTCCGCAGCCGGATGAGGTCGAGTGAGAAGATGGCGGTTTCCGTTCCCGCGAACGCGGCGCAGAGCGCGAGCAGGATCACGATGGAGAAAAGCATCCAAATCATAGTCGTTCGACTCTACCTGAAATCGCGTTTTTTCGCAATATCATGCGGTTTTCGCGTCTTTTTTCGTGCCTGCTGCCGCGGCGATGTCGGCCTTCAGAGCGGGGAATACCACGCTCATCTGCGTGCCGACTTTCTCGATGGAATCCACGAAGATGCGCCCCTTCATCATCTCCACGATCTGCTTGGTGATCCAGAGGCCCAGGCCGGTGCCCGGGATGGTGGAGGTTTCCACGGTGCGGACGCGGTAGAACTTCTGGAAGAGCTTCTCGCGCGCCTCCGCCGACATGCCGAGTCCGGTGTCGGTGACCTTGATCTCCACCATGCCGCCGTCCTTCAGGATGGTCGTCACGATGACGCTTCCCGCGGGCGTGTACTTGATGGCGTTGGACATCAGGTTGATGATGACCTGCTTCAGTCGGCTCCTATCCACGCGGATGCGGGGGAGCGGTTGCGCGGGTTTCTCGTAAGTGAACGTCAGCTTTTTCCGCTCGGCTTCAAATTTCAGCTGCTGCATCAGCTCCTCGATGAACGGTTCCACCGCCACGTCCTCGTATTCCGCGGACATGCGCCCCTGCTCGATGCGCGAGACGTCCAGCAGGTCTTCAACGAGCGTGGCCAGGTGGCCGGAGAGCGCCATGGTGGTGGACATCGCGTCCCTGCCTTTGCCTTCCATGGTACCGAAGGCGTTGTCGAGGAAGAGCGAGAGGTAGCCGCGGATGGCGGTGATCGGCGCGCGCAGTTCGTGCGAAGCCATGGAGATGAAGTCGTCCTTCATCTGGTCCACCTCCTGCAGCTTCCGGTACAGCGCGGCGTATTGGAACAGCTTCGTGTTGGAGGCGAGCATCAGCATCACCACGAGGACGGTGATGGCCAGCCACAGGTACGCCCAGTACAGGTTGCTCCGCACCTGGTCATCGATGGACGATAGCGACAGCTTCATGGAGAGCAAGTACGTCTGCTCGCCCTTGGCGTCGGTGAGTGGCATCACCACGCCCCAGTACCGCGCGTTGGAGCGCGCCTGCGCCGCGGTGAGCGACTGGTCGGAGGCGGCGGATCCGGGCGACTTGGTGAGATAGGCGATGGCCTGGTTGTCATACGCGGACAGCGCGAACTGGTTGCCGTGCGCCTGCTTGCCGATGTCCGCGGGCGTCTTGGATGCCACCACATGGAAGTCTTTGCCGTCCGCATCGCGCGCGAGCACATCCAGGCTCTGGATCTCGGGAATCGCCTTGCTGACCTCTTCGACACGGGATTGCATGGCCCTGGCATCGGTGAAGGTCTCACGTCCGGTGACGTTGAAGAGCTTGCCCACCATGACGGCCGTGCGCTGCAGTTCCATGTCGACCGTGTTCCGGAAACGGTCGGTCACGAAGAACGTGTTGAGAACGATGGTGGCCGGGATGAGGAGGATGAGGGTGACCGCGTAGGCGATCTGCCAGTTGCGGCGGAGGAACTTGGAGGTGGCTTCGGTTGTGATGGGGGTGGACATATATGGAGGGAGTATAGCAAAAAAAGGGCCGCGGGGCCTGCCGCACCTCATCCCCGCTCGAAAATTTTGCTTTGCAAAATTCTTCGAGTGGGGGCCCCTAGGTGCGTCACCCGCGGTTCCCTTTTTGGCTGTCCTTCCGTTTATTCCACCACGATCCCGACCTTCGCTCCGTGCGGGACGTCGCCGCCGTTGTAGTCATGGATGGCGTCGAAGAGGGCTTGCTGGTCGTAGACGAAGTTCTCGCCAAGGCGCGTGCCGGGGTCGTTGGAGACGAACTTGCCATCCTTGGTGTAGCCCTTGATGACGAGCATGTGGTACACGGGGCCGCCGTTGCGGAAGTTCGGGTTGGGCAGCGCCTTGCCGTCGGCGGGTACCGCAACCGGCCTTCCCGCGGCGATCTCCGACTTGATGTCGTCGATGCTCGTGATGGTGACGACCTTCGCGCCCTTCACGCCCAAATGCTCCTGCAGCATGCGCGTGGTCTGCGCGGCAGTGGTGTTGTGATAGTCGCCGAAGGTGGCGTTCTCGTACGTCACCAGGTCCTGGATCATCGTTTCCATCTGGTCAGGCGTGTATGACGCGACATCGTTCTCGTACGCGCGCAACATGAGCGCAGATGCTTCCTCGCAGGCGTCCTCATGGATGTCATCCCAGATCTTGAACGGGGCCTGGAAAACCATGGGGACCTTGAGGTTGAATTGGACGGGGAGGTTCTTCGCGATGGTGACGGTTTCCGGTTGCGTGACAGCCGAAGACGCGGACGGCGTGGTCACGGACGGTTTCGGACCAGGCTCGGCCTTCTGTTTCACCGTGGCAGTCGGTTTTGGTACCGTGATGTTGGCATTCGGCTGCAATGGAATCTCCACCCGCGACGTTTCCGGAGGGACGGGACCCTGTTTCAGTCGGGTGATCTCGTCGCGGATATCGCCACGGAACGCGAATGAAACGCCGATGACGGCGATGACGAGGATGAATGTGGAAGTGGCGGCGAGATTGCGGTTCGACATACGGGAAAAGTATAGCGTATTACGCGGTGGGAAAGGAAAGGCCGGCACCAAGCGGTGCCGGCCTGACGTCAGCTGCTCGCGGCCACCTCTGCGGGCCGGCCTCGTTCAGCAACGGGTACGGATGCCAGGCGGATCAGCTTCACATGGGTGCAGGCGTATCCGAAAACGAATTCCACCTCCACTTTGGTGCCGACCGTCAAGGAATCGAAGACTTCCTGATTCTCTACCCCGCACCAGAACTTCCCGAAGCGCCTGCTAAGGATGCGTGTTGCATGGTGCGGAGAGCCGTTTGACGCCTCGGAACAGTAGTGATGTACCTCTTTTTCCAGGACGGTGCACATCCTGCGGATGGGTGGCCCATGTTCCGGGCCGCGGATGTAGTACCGGATCGCCAGGTACATCCGGTAAAGCGCATAGATCGTACAGAGCACCATCGCGTACCTGAGCAGGAACACCGCAATCTCGTGAAATGACATGGAGCCTCCGTCAATGGTCCGCATGCAGGCTAACAGACATGGCCTTTTCCGTCAACCCAGCCAAGTCCGCATTGACTTCATGCCCGCCTTCGCGCATACTCTTCATGCATAACCGCGGCACGATGCCGCCTGAATCCCGCATATGGCAGACAAGAAACCCCTCATCATCTCCAAGATCGTCGTCGATCGCGACCTCTGCATCGGCGCCGCCACCTGCGTGACCATCGCGCCGGAGACGTTTCAGATGGACGACGAGAACAAAGCGGTGCTGGTGAACCTCACCGGCAACGAAGCGGAGACCATCCTGATGGCGGCGGAGTCCTGCCCCACCAAGGCGATCTTCCTGTACGACGAGAACGGCGAGCAGATCTACCCGTACGCTTAGTCCGGACGCATGAAGGCATTCGACCACATCATCATCGGCGGAGGCATCTGCGGCACCATGGCCGCGGAAGCCATTCGCGCGCGCACGCCGGATGCGAGCGTGCTCATCGTCGGCGCGGAATCGCATCGCCTGTATTCGCGCGTCATGCTTCCGCATGTCATCCGCGGCCGCACATCCGAGGACAAGGCGTTCCTGCGCGCGGAGGAGTCCTATTCGGAGAAGGGCATCGACTTCCTGCGCGGCGTGGAGGTGACCGCCGTGGATCCGTCCGCCCGCGTCGTGACCTTCTCAAACGGCGATTCCGCGCGGTACGTCACCGCGCTTCTCATCGCCACCGGCGGCAGCGTCCGCAAGCTCTCGTGCGCGGGCGCGGAGATCGCCGACGCCATGTACTTCCAGACCATGGATGACATGCGTCGCATCAAGGAGACCGCGGCACGCACGGCGCTGGTGTACGGTGGCGGATTCATCGGGCTGGAACTCCTGATGTCGTTCGTGCACATGGGATTACCCACCGTTTCCGTGGTGCGCGGCAAGGGTTATTTCGCACGCCTGCTTGATGCGCGTGGTGCGGAGCTTGTTGCGGACGCCGTGCGCGGCGCCGGCGTGGACGTGCGGCTCGAGACGGACATCGTCGCCGTGGAGCGGGCTGAAGGGATGAAGCGCGTGCATCTCACGCGCGGCAACAGCGTGACGTGCGACGCCATTGGCGTGGGCATCGGCATCACGCCGAACGTCGCGTTCCTGGAAGGAAGCGGGATCGCCGTCGGTTCCGGGGTGCTGACGGATGCGTCGCTTCGTGCCTCGGTTCCCGGCGTGTTCGCCGCGGGCGATGTCGCCGAGGCGCCGGATGCGTTCACTGGCACTCGCCGCGTCACGGGCAATTGGCAGAACGCGATGTTCCAGGGGAAGACCGCCGGTGCCAACATGGCCGGTGCCGCCGAGGAGTTCGCGCAGCTCACCACGTACAGCATCGCCGTGTTCGGATTGCCGGTGTGCTTCATGGGTGCGACGGAGGAAACGGGGGAGCGGCTCGTGCGTGAAACCGCGCAGGGATCGCTGCAGCTGTTCCTGCATGGCGGCCGCG